>CANROB010000003.1 GCA_947632115.1 uncultured Bacilli bacterium | reverse complement strand
TTGATAGGGATAGAAGAGAATCAAAAGAAAGCATTGGAATATGTAGGAGATGATATTGTAATGAAAGAATTTAGTGAAAATATCAAAAGAAGTAGTGAGGAATGGGACTTAATAGAAGCTTATGATAAAGAATGGGCTATGAAAGATTGGGGAAGACAAGAAGGAAGAAGAGAAGGAATTAAAGAAGGTAGATATGAGGAAAAGGTGAGTATTGCCAAAGGACTTTTAAAAGATCATATTGCTTTAGATAAGATTATCAAATATACAGGTCTAACGAAAGAAGAAATTTTAAATTTAAAAGAAGAATAGTTTCTTAAGAAAGTTTTAGACTTTTCTTTTTTTTTAAATGATGGTACAATGATAAAAGAATAGAGATGAAGGTATGAAAAAGAAAAAATTACGGTGTCCAAATTGTGGAACTGTTATTAAAGAGGAAGAGCTATCTTGTCCTGTTTGTCACATGGTTGTAGAAAGGCCAAAAGAGGATGTAGAAGAACAAGAAGAGGAAGCGGTAGAAGAAGTTTCTTTTTCCTTTAAAGAAGAGTTTCCTATTGGAAAGATTGTGATGATTTTTCTTATTGTGGTAGGAATTATTTTAACGATTAAAGGAACGGTAGAATTGCAAAATGAAAGCGAATTTGAAAATAATGTTCGGTCGTTATTTTTTGCAGGGTTAGGAGTTGTTTTAATTATTTCTGCTTCTATTACACTTGCTCGTTCCGAAAAAAAGTTCAAAATAAAAGGCTAAGCCTTTTTTTCTTGTCCTAAAATATTTTCTTCTAAGATTTGATAAGAGTAATTTTTAAGTTTTAATAGATATTCTTTTGGAAGAAAAAGTATATAAGATACTTGTTCTTGGTAATCTTTTTCTAAGATAGGATAGGGAAATAGTAGATTTAATACTCTTTTTTCTTCCCTATAGGGAAAAGAGATTTTTAAAAGATTTCCAGAAATGAGAGATATCATTTTTGCTTGTTCTATCGCGGTTGTAGCCGCTTTGGTATAGGCACGAACAAGTCCTCCTGCTCCTAATTTAATTCCTCCAAAATAGCGAATGACTAAAATAAGAATGTGGTCTAGTCCTTTTGCCTCTATCACGTTTAAAAGAGGCATACCTGCTGTTCCGCTAGGTTCTCCATCATCGGAAAATCTTTTTTGTTGATCAAATAAGTAGGCATAACAGTAGTGTGTCGCTCCTGGATATTCTTCCTCTGCCTTCTTTAAAAGAATAGGAATATCTTGAAGACTAGTAAGAGGAATGATTTCACAGATAAATTTGGATTTTTGAATCGAAATCGTACTTTTTGTTTTTTCGGCAATGGAAATCATAAAATCACCGATTTCATTATAGCAAGTTTCTCTTTCCTTTTCAAATGCCACTTTTCGTTCCTCTTTTTTTGATAGGGAATTTGTGTTACAATGATATCGTGATAGTATGAAAGAGAAGTTACATGATTATTTTGAAGAATTAGTCAAAGAAGGAATTTTTCCGGGGGTTAGTTATGCCATTTATTATCAAGATAAAACTATCATTGATTCAGCTGGAATGATTTCTTCTTTAGAGAATAAAAAGACAACCAAGGATACCCTTTATGATATTGCATCCCTTACTAAGGTCGTTGTGACTAATACTTTATTTTTAATGGCAGAAGAAAAGGGAATGGTTTCTTCTTCTGACTTTTTTTGCCAATATTTTCCGACATTTCCTTATCCTGATATAAAACTCATCCATTTACTCAATCATTCTTCTGGTTTAGTTCCTACTTATGATAAGTATCATTTAACAAGTAAAGAAGAATTCTTTACCAAAATATCTCAAAAGAATGAACCTGGAGCGGATGTCATCTATTCGGATTTAAATTATATTCTTTTAGGCTTTTTAATGGAAAAAATTTATGATACGCCTTTAGATGTTCTAGCAGAACAAAAGATTTTTAAACCTCTTTCTATGGATAAAACCACATTTCATCCCAAAAAAGAAGAATGTGCTCCTACGGAAGATACGAAAGAAAGGGGTCTTTTGTGGGGGATAGTTCATGATGAGAAAGCCTACTTTTTAAACGGAGTAGCAGGCCACGCAGGGGTTTTTAGTACACCATCTGATTTACTACAATTTGGAAAAAAACTACTTTTTAATGATGGTACATTTTTAACGAAAAAAAGTATCAACTGCCTTTTTAAGAAAACCATTATCTCTTCTTCTAAAGTAGCAAGAAGTTATAGTTGGATGCTTGCTAGTACTTACCCGGATACCAAAGAGTTTGCAAGCAAAAAAGCAATTTTCCATACCGGATTTACGGGATGTGAATTTCTAATTGATCAAGAGCAAAAACTCATTTTAATCATTCTTTCTAATCGCGTTTATCCAACAAGAGAAAATAAGCTATTTTTTGAGCGAAGAAAAGAGTATAATAAACGTATTTACGAATTATTAAAGGAGGAAGAACATGGATTATATTAAACAAAAGTTATCCCTTTTGACAACTTCTCCTGGATGTTATCTTATGAAAAATAAAGATGGCATTATTATCTATGTTGGGAAAGCTAAAAATTTAAAAAATCGGGTAAGTTCGTATTTTCGTGGGAAACATACGGGTAAGACAGCTAGATTAGTAAGTGAGATTGTTGATTTTGAATATATTGCGGTTGGTAGTGAAGTAGAGTCTTTTATTTTAGAAAATAATCTAATTAAGAAATATAATCCAAAATATAATATTTTACTAAAAGATGATAAAAGTTATCCTTATATTGAACTTACCAATGAGACCGTTCCTAGACTAAAAGTTGTTCGTTCTTTAACTCGTAAAAAAAGTCAAAAATATTTATATGGTCCTTATCCTAATGTGACAGCAGCAAGAGGGGTGGTCAATCTTTTAAATCGGATGTATCCTATTCGTAAATGTAATACGTATCCTTTAAAACCTTGTCTTTATTACCACATTCATCAGTGCCTAGGTTATTGTACGTTAGAGGTTCCAAATGAAAAAATAGAAGAAATGAAAGAAGAAATTATTCGCTTTTTAAAGGGGGACCATTCTTTTATTACCAAACGGATTGAAGAAGAAATGCAGGCCTATAGTGAAGAGATGAAGTATGAAAAAGCTCTTGAGATGAAACAACTTCTTAATTATATCGAGGTAACCCTTACCCATCAACAGGTAGAGGTAAAAGACGGGATTGACCGAGATATCTTTGGTTATTATGAGGACAAAGGCTATTTAAGTATTCAAGTATTTTTTATTCGTGGGTCTAAAATTATTGGAAGACACTCTAAAATTTTACCAATGATTGATTCCCTTGCAGAAGAATTAGAGAGGTATATCGGGGACTTTTATCATAACATTTTAGTTCCTAAAGAGATTCTAGTTCCAGAAGAGGTGGATAGTGAGTTACTTTCTACTTATCTTGAGACAAATGTTAGAAAACCACAAAAAGGAGAGAAACTAAAACTAGTCGAAATGGCAAGTGATAACGCGAAAATTGCCTTAGATGAACAGTTTGAGTTAATTGAACGGGATGAGGCAAGGACACAAGAGGCCAATGAAGAATTAAGGAAAATTTTAAATCTTAAAACCTTAGACCGTATTGAAATTTTTGATAATGCCCATCTTTTTGGTACCTATAATGTATCAGGTATGGTTGTTTTTCGTGGTGGGAAACCAGCTAAAAATGAGTATCGTAAATTTAAGATATCAGTCGATAAGAATGATGATTATAATACGATGCGAGAAGTTATCTATCGAAGATATTTTAGAGTATTAAAAGATAATCTAGAACGTCCTGATTTAATCATTGTCGATGGTGGACTAGGACAAATTCATGCTGCTTTAGAAATTGTGGAAAGTCTTGGGTTATCTATTCCTGTAGTGGGATTAAAAAAAGATGATAAGCATACGACGAATCAGTTATTAACAGCTTATGAAGCTTATGATATCGATAAAAAAAGTAATGTCTTTTATTTATTAGAAAGAATGCAAGATGAGGTCCATGAATTTACGATTAACTATCATAAACAGATTAGAAGTAAAGGGACCTTGGAAAGTGTTTTAGACCCCGTTTCAGGAATTGGTGCGAAAAGAAAAAAGCAGCTTATTAAAAAATATAAGACTGTTAGTCAAATGAAAAAATTAACAGTAGAAGAATTAAAAGAAGTACTTCCAGAAAAAGTAGCCGAGGATTTATATCAATATTTACAAGATTATGAAAAAACTTCTAAATAGTTTTCCTTTTTCATAAAATGTGGTATAATACTATCCTACTGTGAGGAGGATTTATCAGTTATGCTGAAAAACAGGGCAATTAGTGCTCATTTATTAGAATTAGAAAAAAATCAATTGAGTGAAATAGAAAGGGAAGATATCTCTAATACTTTATCGGTATTGGTAACCCAAATAACTTCCGATATGGGAGAAGTAGTACATCTTTTAAGAAGAGAAAAAGAAATCATTCATAAAAGAGGTTTGAAAAGTAATTATTTATTTCTAGGAGATGCTTCTGTTCAAGATGTATTTCAATGCTTTTACAAAAATCGTAGAGTAACTTCTAATGGAGAAGAAAGATTAAATGAAAATCTTTTACTTTCTGAAATGATGATGATGTATGGAACCTTTTCTTGGTTTTTAGAGGAACGCTTAGGCTTACGGGCAGAAATAAAAGCCAATATTAGAAGAATTAACAAACGAAGAAATCGGGAAGGAGTCTACGCTCTTTTACTTCCTATCAAAAGTGATGAGAAACAGTTCCTTAGTTCTTCTTTAGAGGTTTTTAGAAAAGAGAAATTAGAAGAATATCGTTTAGAGGAATATTTAAATCATCAAACGTGTATCGCTTTATATGGCGTTTTAGAGGCGTTAGGATTAACTCCTGAAGAGATTTCTAAAGAACAACTTACCAAAATTTCTAAGGAGAGCCGGAAACTTTGTTCGCAAAACGAACAGATAGACTGTTTCTTTAAAAGAAGAAGAAAAAGAAAACCAATGGTGACAGAGGATGTCAACTTTTTCCTTCGCCGTGGGGAGATGCCTAGTCATCTTGATTCTCTTCTTCCAGAAGAGGATAGCCAGGTAAAACCAAAAATATATCAAATTTAAAAGAAGGATTTATCCTTTTTTTTTGATATATTTCTCCTAGGCTTTTGCATATAATTATGATATAATAACCATAAGGAAGTGAGTCCAATGAGAGTAATCATCAGTGCGGGTGGGACAGGAGGACATATTTATCCAGCTCTAGCTATCATCCGTAAAATAGAAGAAAAAGAACCTAACAGTGAATTCTTATATATTGGTACTCATAATCGGATGGAAAAAGATATTATTCCCAAAGAGGGAATCCCTTTTCGAATGATTAAAGTCTATGGATTTAACCGGAAACAATTATGGAAAAATGCAAATGTCCTTTATCGCTTATTAGTAGCGAAAAGAATTTGTAAAAAATGGATAAGAGAATTTCGCCCAGATGTAGTTGTTGGCGTTGGTGGGTACGTTACGGTACCCGTTTTAAAAGCGGCACAAGAATTGGGTGTCAAAACGTTTTTGCATGAGCAAAATAGTATTGCCGGGAAAGCAAACTTAATGCTTGCTAAGAAAACGGATTTAATCGGGGTTTCTTTTGCTTCTAGCATGTCACAATTTCCAAAAGGAAAAACGGTTTTTACGGGAAATCCTTGTAGTGAAAATGCCCTAAAAGCCATTCCTATGAAAAAGGAAGAACTAGGACTTGATCCTCATAAAAAACTGGTTTTGATGGTTATGGGGTCACTAGGCGC
The DNA here is from genome assembly GCA_947632115.1 of uncultured Bacilli bacterium. GTDB lineage: Bacteria > Bacillota_I > Bacilli_A > RF39 > UBA660 > UBA5578. Next base: position 73,847 of record CANROB010000003.1, on the reverse strand, counting down.
TAGTACTGTGAATGAGGTTTTAGTAGATATGCTAGGGAAAGTAGAGAGGAAACCTTATCAATATTTATTTGTAACGGGATCAGCAGATTATGAAGAAATTTCTAAAAAAAAGTTTCCAAGCAATGTGAAAGTAGTTCCTTATATTGACCATATGACTCGTATTATGAAAGAGACCTCTTTGATGATTACTAGGGCGGGAGCATCTACTTTAAGTGAGATTACTGTTTTAGGAATTCCTTCTATTTTAATTCCTAGTCCTTATGTACCAAATAATCATCAATATAAAAATGCCATGGATTTTGTTTTGAAAAAAGCGGCTGTTATGATAGAAGAAAAAGAGTTGACAAGCGATAAATTACTTGAAAAAGTAGATGAAATCTTGCTTTCACAAAAAACCCAAGAAGAGATGAAGATAAACCTCAAACAAATGGGTGTTACGAATAGTGCAACTGTGATTTACGAAGAAATTCAAAAATTAATAGAGGGAAGAAAAAAAGATGGAAATATTAAAAGACATTCGTGATTTAAACGTAGGCGAAGTCCTTGCTGATGTCGACATTCGTGAATATACAACTTACCATGCTGGGGGACACGCTTTAGGACTTGTCATTCCTTTTGACGTTGAGGGCTTAATTATTCTCTTAAAGTACCTAAGGGAGAATCATGTGAAACATAAAATTTTAGGAAAAGGTTCCAATCTTATTTTCAGTGATGAAAAATATGATGGTATTCTTATCAAGTTAGATGCCTTAAATGATTTAGAAGTGAAAGGAAGAGAAGTTTATGTGGGAGCAGGTTATCCTCTTACCAAATTAGCGGTTCGTCTTTCTCGTTTAGGGTATACAGGATTAGAATTTGCAACTGGTATCCCAGGAACGGTAGGAGGCGCTATTTATATGAATGCGGGTGCCTATAAAAGTGATATGGGGTATATCGTAAAAAGTGTGAAGGTTTTAACACCTCGCTATCGCGTCATGGAAATGAATAACTATGATATGCATTTTCACTACCGTAGTTCTTTTTTACAACAAAATAAAGACTATATTTGTCTAGGGGCAACCCTCATTTTACAACGAGGGGACCCAGATGAAATCATGCAATTAATAGAAGATCGAAAAAGAAGAAGAATCGAATCTCAACCACTAGAATATCCTTCTGCGGGAAGCGTTTTTCGTAATCCAGAAGGAGATTATGCTGGTAGATTGATTGAAGAATGTGGATATAAAGGGTATTCGATTGGTGGAGCCGAAGTGAGCAGTAAGCATGCCAATTTTATTATTAATAAAGGCAATGCTTCTGGAAATGACATTAAAAAACTCATTTTAGAAATCCAATCAAAAGTAAAAGAAAAATATGGGATTGAGCTAAAAATCGAACAAGAATTTGTAGAATAGGTGTGACATATGAAAAAAGAAAAAAGGCAAGAATTAAAGCATTCCGATAAATCAAGGATTGCTCTTCAAAAAGAAAAAGAAAGAGAAAAGAAAAAGAAAAAACGTAAGATTCAGTATGTGAAAATTCTTTTCTTTTTCATTTTTCTTCTTATCATTGCCTTAGTGGGGTGGTTACTTTTTCAAGTACCTATCCAATCTATTATTGTTAAGGATAATGAGTTTTTTCGAGATCAAGAGATTATTGATATGGCTCTTATTCGAGATTATCCTAGTACTTTAAAGACTCCAAGTTATTTGATTCGTAAAAATATTGAGAAAAATATCTATATCCAATCTGCGAAAGTAGAGAAGAAAAATTGGTTTACGAAAGTTGTGATTACGGTAGATGAAAATAGACCTCTTTTCTATTATGAAACAACAGGAAAAACAGTTTTAGAAAGTGGAGAAGAAGTAGAGGATACTTTTGCTGTTCCAACGCTTTTAAATCAAGTCCCTTCGGATGTCTTAGAAAACTTTATTCAAGAAATGGGAGGAGTACCTCTTGATATCTTAAGTAGAATGTCTGAAATACGATATACTCCAGATGAAGAGGATACGCAGTTGTTTTTGATTTCTATGAATGATGGCAATTATGTTTATGCAACTTTAGAAACAGAAAATGGAAAATCCAAGTTTCAAAGAATTTATAATTATATTGAATATTTAGAAGGTTCGAATGAAAAAAAAGGCGTTCTACACTTAGAAGGTGGGGAATACCTAGATCCTTATGAGAAAGAAAAGAAAAAGTAATTTCTTTTCTTTTTTATTGCCGATTTTATCACAGATTGGTATAATATTAGTAGTAAAAGATAGGAGAGATACTTTATGATAGAAGAAATAAAAAGACAAAAGGATTTCATTAATCAACAATTAGCAGAAGAAAAAGGACTTATTAGGAAAGAGGATTATACTCTTTATGAAAAGGTAGAGTGCCTTTATCGAAAGGGTTTATATCAAGTTTTATCCCACTATTTTGATTTATTACAATGCGATAAAGTGGTAGAACAAATCCATCTAGATTTTGGTGTAGTACCAGAAGAAAGACAAAACCCTTATCAAAAAGTATCTCCTTCTAAGTATTTTTATATTCGTAATTTTTTATTTATCGAAAAACTAGAAAAAGAAGATATTGACCTTTTAAAAGAAAAAGAAGAGGTAGATGATTCTGTTCTTGAAGTTGTGAAAAAGACCTACCCAGAAATCATTCGCGATAACTATAGAAGAGGCGTTTATGAAGAAACTTCAACCACCTGTTATGGGGCGATGATACCTAAAAATATTATTGATAGTAGAAATTTAGTAATTGTTTTTCATTGTGGAAAAAATGAGAATATTGTTCGGGGAAAAGAATTTATTGAAAACTTAAAAGCTCAAAAATTCTTTATTCAAGAATTTTCTAGAACCTTCGAAAGAAAATTAGTAGGAAAACTACCTGTTTTAGTCACAGTATTAGAAAAAACCTATGTAGATTATTTATAAGAGGTGAAATATGGCAGAAGGATTTGAAAAAGCAAAAGTAACATTCAATAGTGACTATAGTGGCTTAAAAAATAGTAGTATTGGTTCTTATCAACAGACAAATGCTACCTCCGGTGAAAAAAACGACCATGAAAAAGCAGGGAATAATCCTATAGAAGATACAGTTTCTTTTGTGAAAGAAAATGTTACTAATGCAGAAGAAAGAATTAATAAAATGTTAGAGAAATTTGGTATTACGCTTGAGGATTTTAAGGCGGGAATTTTTGACCATGAAAATTCAGATCTTAACGAAAGACTCCCTCAACTTTCGGATGATTATGCCTTTTTCATTTTAGATAATGGAATGCAGATTTCTTATTTAGAAGTAGATGATATTTCTCCTGATAAAAAGGGATATACTATTTCTTTAAAGCCTGATCGAACAAGGAAGATTATTTTACCGGATGGATTATACATTGATAGTAACCTAGTCGAAGATATTCGGGTAGAAAAAAATACGGCAACCCTTCATTTGACTGGTGATGGATATCTTGTTTATGATAAAACGAATCGAATTGTAAAACGAAAAAAGCCTGTTTGTCATGTTTCTACCCAAGAAAATCCCATTTTGCAAAAAATTGATGATTATATAAAAAGTGTCTTTGTTTCTTGGGAAGATATCCTTCATCCTGTCGTAACTAGTATTTTTACATCGCATGATCTTAATGGTGAAGCTACGACATATCATTACTTTGATTCGAAAACAACAACAACCTTATGGGAAAATGAAGGAATTAAACTATCAAATTTAGACGTCCTTTGTGATACCGGCATGGAGACGTTAAACCCAGATGGAGAAAGAGAGTCGATGAGTTTATTTCTCCGTGATTTTGATACTCCTCTTCTTGTTCAAAGGGATACTTTCCTAGTTGATGGAGCATTTAAAATCTCAAAAGATGCTATTTCTGATATTCGCTTTCATGAAAATAGTTATGATGTTTATTTCAAAGAGGGATTAATAGATAAACCTTTCACCGTTTATAGTTCTGAACTTTGTAGCCTTTCTGCTAGTTTTAGCCTTTCTTCGATTTCTTATGTTACTGTTTATAATGATTCTATGATCATTCATTTTAAGGATGGTCGTTCCTTGACTTATAATAGTTCTGATGAATCTGTCAGTTCTACTGGGGATTGGAGCGAAGAGCAAAAGGGAGGAATTTTTTCTGAATTTAATAGTTACACAGGAACTTATGGAGGAAATCATCACAATTTTTTCCCTCATATTGATGAACTTTTAGAAGATGAATGGATTACGAATTTTTTAAAGGAAAAATACCCCGATGCGGATGAACTAGACTATTACTTGTTTTTTGATGAATTAACTAACCATGGTTGTGGATATATTGCGATAGCCAATTGTATTTTTGAACAGTTTGAAGGAAAAGAAGAATTATTCAAAAAATATTTTGGATACGATATGTATACCGTTGATTCTGATGGAGCAAAAAAATATAATTATGAATATTTGGTAACGGAATTTTTCTCTTACTATTGGTCTGATTATGATATTACCTCCATTTATGATTATTTAATCAAACAGGAAAAGTACAAAAATTCAAATTTATCAGCAGAAAATTATTCTTTGTTAAGGGAGTATATCAAAGATGATTTGGATCAATTTGAAGCCTTTCGGGGACCAGTTCCTGCTCCTAGAACGGAATGTTTAAAAAAATTTTTAGAAGAAAAAATTCCAGCTGAGGATTATCAATTTGATGCTGAAACGTTATATGATTATTACTATGATAAAGAGACAATGGCGGAAAAACCACCAGAACCTCCAATAGATATTGATAAAATAAGGGAAGAGTTGAAAAGCGGAAAAACGATTGAATTGGCTTCTTCTGGATACGATTTATATACTGTTAATCCAGTTACTGGGGAACGAGGATTTTGCTATATAGAAGATGGTGGAGGCCACGCTATGACGATTACGGGTGTTACCAAAAAAGGAGATTTGGTTGTTAGTACTTGGGGAAACAAATTGATTGTGGATATATCTTCAGCTACTTATAAAACAATTGTTTCAAGAGATATTACTTTAGGTACGGAAGAACCAAATGTTTTAGATGAGGCTATTCAATGGGTAAAAGATGAGGTAGGTCTTCCTTAATATTTCCTTTGATTGCCGATTTTATGATGGATTGGTATAATATTGTTAGTAAAAGATAGGAGAATACTTTATGATAGAAGAAATTAAAAGACAAAAAGATTTCATCAATCAAAAAATGGCTGAAGAAAAAGGGCTTATTAGGAAAGGTGATTATACTCTTTATGAGAAGATAGAACGTATTTATCGAGAAGGTTTATATCAAGTTTTAGCTCATTATTTTGATTTATTACAATGCGATAAAGTGGTAGAAGAGATTCATCTAGATTTTGGTGTAGTACCAGAAGAAAGAAAAAACCCTTATCAAAAAGTATCTCCTTCTAAATATTTTTATATTCGTAATTTTTTATTTATCGAAAAACTAGAAAAAGAAGATATTGACCTTTTAAAAGAAAAAGAAGAAGTGGATGAGGCTGTTCTTGAAGTTGTTAAAAAAACTTACCCTGAAGTGATTCGTGATAACTATAGAAGAGGTGTTTATGAAGATGCCACAACCACCTGTTATGGGGCGATGATACCTAAAAATATTATCGATAGTAAAAATTTAGTAATTGCTTTTCACTGTGGAAAAAACGAGAATATTGTTAGGGGAAAAGAATTTATGGAAAACTTAAAAGCTCAAAAATTCTTTATTCAAGAATTTTCTAGAACTTTCGAAAGAAAATTAGTAGGAAAACTACCTGTTTTAGTCACGGTATTAGAAAAAACATATGTAGATTATTTATAAGAGGTGAAATATGGCCGAAGGATTTGAAAAAACGAAAATAACATTAAATAATGACTATAATGGCCTTAAAACGACTCATCCTCAATCTTCAGGGCAAAATGGGATAGAATCCTTTTCTGAAACTGATTGCTATTCTGGCGAGAATCCTAATTCAGTAAGGATGAGTCAAAGTAACACTACGGAAAGTGTCCCTTTTTCAAATTCTGACTTAGGTAAGGTCTTTAGAGGGTTAGGAATAGATATCAATGATAGTGAGGATTGCTCCTATATCGATGGTGGCTATCAAACTGTAGATGCGAAAGGAAACGTTTTCGGTGCGGATGTAAATTTTACTGGGAAGATGTTACCTTTTTCTATTCACGACAGTTATTTTCACTTTGAGAATAATCTACAGATACCTACTAAGATAGTAACTGATATTTCTTTTGGTCAAGAGGAATATACCATTTCTATTGATTCTAGTCAAAATGGTCAAACTCTATTACCAGGAGGATTATATATCGATTCTGGTGAAGTAAAAAAAATTACAGTAACAGAAGATAAGATAACGCTTACTTTAGCTGGAGATGGCTATCTTGTTTTAGATAAAGATGGTAAGGTACTTGACCGTAGAAAACCTTGTTATCAAATACCTCCAGATAAAAAAAACATGGTTGGAATCGTTCAATATTATCTAAAAAATGTTTTCTTTTCTTGGGAAGATATCATTCATCCTGTTGTCATTTCCACTACCACAGATTCTAAAAATGAAAAAAAATATTTCAGTCAGGAAACGTTTGAATCCTTATGTGAAAGAGAAGGCATTACGATATCAGGGTTAGATCAACATTATGACGAAAGTTATGAAATTTCAGATAAATCTGGTAAAAATTCTTACTTAAAACTTTCTCTTCTCGATTTTGACTCTTCTATTAATATCAAGGAAAAAGATTTTTCTGTTATGAGATTTTTCACGCTTCCTACAAAGGCCATTTCTGATATTCATTTTAATAGTGATAGTTATGAGATCTCTTTCCGCGATCGAGGAAAGAATGACGCTTTTACCTGCTCCTATTCTGATGTGAGTATTGATCTTTGTGATATTTCTCGTGTTGTTGTTTATAAAGACTATATAGAAGTACACTTTAAGGATGGTAGAACATTGACTTATAAAGAGTATGGAGAATTATCAGGATATAGTGGGGATTGGAAAGAAGAGGAAATAAATGGTATTTTTTCTGATTTAAACTATTATGCGTATCAATATGGTGGGGATCAACATTACTTTGCTTACAATGTTGAGGAACTTCTAGAAGATGAATGGGTTACTGATTTTTTAAAAGAGAAATATCCCGATGCGAATGAACTAGACTATTATTTATTTTTTCAACAATTGACTAACTGTGGTTGCGGATATGTTGCCATGTCTAATTTTATCTTTGAACAGTTCGAAGGAAAAGAAGACTTGTTTAAAGAGTATTTTGGATATGATATGTATACCGTTAATGAAAATGGACTTAAAAATTATAATTATAAATACTTGACATTAGAACTATTCTCTTATTATTGGTCTGGACATGATATCACAGAAATTTATGATTATTTAGGCAAGGAAATACCAAATTTAACGGTAGAGAATTTTGATGAAAAAGAAAAGAAAATAGATGAATGTTTAGATGAATATGATGACTTTGATGGATCTACGATTTTAGAAAGAGCAGAATGCTTAGAAAAATTTTTAAAAGAAAAACTTCCAAGCAATTTCGAGTATTCTTATGAAGAATTGTATTTTCCTTATGAGAAAGCTGATGCTTTAATCGGCGCTGATAAAATAGTCTACGATATGACTCTTAATAACATAAAGAAAGAATTAGAGCAAGGAAGATTTCTTGAGTTAAGTGCATCTGGATATGATTTATATCTAATTGACTCCACTACTGGAGAACGAGGAAAAAGGGTTCATAAAAATGGAGGAGGTCACGCCATGACGATTACCGGTGTAACTAAATCAGGAGATTTAATTGTTAGTACTTGGGGTAAAAAACTGATTGTAGATGTATCGGATGCAAAAAGAGCTACTATTATTTCTGAAACGATTAGTGAAGGTAGTGCCAAGTAATGGATTAGGTAAGATAATTTTCTTATCAAAGAAAAAAGATATTTTTATAGATATTTATAAGAGGTGTTTATGGCAGAAGGATTTGAAAAAACGAAAGTAACATTAAATAGTGACTATAGTGGATTAAAAAATAGTAGTATTGGCTCTTATCAACAGACAAATGCTACCTCCAGTGAAAAAACTGACTATGAAAAAACAGGGAATAATCCTATAGAAGAAACGCTTTCTTTTGTAAAAGAAAATGTTACTAATGCCAAAGAAAATATCAATCGGATTATAGAAAAATTAGGCATTACACTAAATGAACTTAAGGAAGGAATTCTTAGTCATGACAAATTAGATTTTAATGAAAGAATCCCTAAACTATCAGATGATGGAAATTGTTTCACTTTAGATAATGGAATGCAAATACTTGCTGAAGAAGTAGCTGATATTTCTACTGATAAAAAGGGATATACCATCTCTTTATACCCTAATCAATTAGGACAAGTTTTTTTACCCGATGGATTATATATTGATAGTAAGTTAGTTGAAGATATTCGGGTAGAGAAAGATACAACCACCGTTCATTTGATTGATGATGGATATCTTGTTTATGATAAAACGAATCGAATTGTAAAACGAAAAAATCCTGTTTATCATGTTTCTACCCAAGAAAATCCTATTTTGCAAAAAATTGATGATTATATAAGAAGTGTTTTCTTTTCTTGGGATGAGGTTCTTCATCCGATAATAACGGAAACATTTAAGGATGATGTTGAGGGAACAACATGGAATTATTTTAGCCAAAAAACAACAGAAGCTCTATGGGCTGAAAAGGGAATCCAATTATCAAATTTAGATCAATTTTATGGATATAGTGGAAAAACCATAGAGTGGAAGGGTGATGAGGGAAGTTTATTTTTATATGCCCGTAATTTAACTAATCCTATTCTCATTCGCGATAATAAACTTTGGACTTATGGGGCTTTTGAGATTTCAGAAGATGCTGTTTCTGAGATTTGTCTTCATGAAAATAGTTATGATGTATTCTTTAAAGATAACTGGAAGCATGAGACGTTAACTCTTTCTAATCCTTCCATGACAGAATTTGATACTTCCTCCCTTTCTCATATTACGATGAATAATGATTCTATGGTTGTTCATTTTAAGGATGGCAGGTCTTTGACTTATGAACTTTATGGTGACTTTATGAACTGTGAGGGAAATTGGAAAAAAGAGCAAAAAGGAGGAATTTTTTCTGAGTTCAATAGTTATGTAAAATATTATGGCGGAGATCAAGGCTACTTTTCTTCCCATACCAACGAACTTTTAGAAGATGAATGGATTACGAATTTTTTAAAAGAGAAATATCCCGATGCGGATGAGTTAGACTATTATTTATTTTTTGAGCGATTGACTGATCGTGGTTGTGGATATATTTCATTAGCCAATTGTATTTTTGACCAGTTTGAAGGCAAAGAAGATTTATTTAAAAAATATTTTGGGTACGATATGTATACCATTGATTCTAGTGGAGTGAAAACATATAACTATAAGTATTTGACAACGGAACTTTTCTCCTACTATTGGTCTGGATATGATATTACTGAAATTTATGATTTTTTGAAAAAAACGGACGAGGAAAGAGATAAAGAAAAAGAAGAGGAAAAATTTGCAGATTTAACAGTGGGAAATCATTTTGAAAAAAGGACCGATATCTATACTTCTTTAGTAGGATTTGTGCCTTTTAATGGATCAGACGTATCTACACGTACAAATTGCTTAAGTGACTTTTTAAAAGAAAAAATACCCTCTGAGGATTATCAATTTGATGTAGAAGAATTATATGATTATTACTACGATAAAGACACAATGGCGGAAAAACCACCAGAACCTCCAATAGATATTGATAAAATAAGAGAAGAGTTGAAAAGTGGGAAAACTGTCGAGTTGAGTGCTTTTGAATATGACTTATATACTGTTGATCCAGTTACTAGGGAACGTGGAGATTGCTACATGGAAAAAGGCGAAAGTCACGTTATGACGATTACTGATATTACCAAAGAAGGAGACTTAATTGTTAGTACGTGGGGTCAAAAATGGATTGCGGATATATCTTCCGCGACTTATAAATCCATTGTTTCAAGAGATATTACTTTAAATACAGAGGAACCAAACGTTTTAGATGAGGCTATTCAATAGATAAAGGATGAGGCAGACCTTGGTTAATATTTCTTTTGATTACCGACTTTGTTATGGATTGATATAATAATATTAATAAAAGATAGGAGAAATCCTTATGATAGAAGAAATAAAAAGACAAAAAGATTTCATCAATCAACAAATGACCGAAGAAAAAGGACTTATTAGGAAAGAGGATTATACCCTTTATGAGAAGATAGAGCGTATTTATCGAGAAGGTTTATATCAAGTTTTAGCTCATTATTTTGACCTATTACAATGCGATAAAGTGGTAGAAGAAATCCATCTAGATTTTGGTGTAGTACCAGAAGAAAGAAAAAATCCTTATCAAAAAGTATCTCCTTCTAAGTATTTTTATATTCGTAATTTTTTATTTATCGAAAAACTAGAAACAGAAGATATTGACCTTTTAAAGGAAAAAGAAAAGGTAGATGAGGCTGTTCTTGAAGTTGTGAAAAAAACTTACCCAGAAGTAATTCGTGATAACTATAGAAGAGGAGTTTATGAAGAAGCCACAACTACCTGTTATGGGGCAATGATACCAAAAAATATTGTCGATAGTAAAAACCTAGTGATTGCTTTTCACTGTGGAAAGAATGAAAATATTGTTAGAGGAAAAGAATTTATTGAAAACTTGAAAGTTCAAAAATTCTTTATTCAAGAATTTTCTAGAACTTTCGAAAGAAAATTGATAGGAAAACTTCCTGTTTTAGTCACGATATTAGAAAAAACATATGTAGATTATTTATAAGAGGTGAAATATGGCAGAAGGATTTGAAAGGGCGAAAGTAACATTCAATAGTGACTATAACGGATTAAAAAATAGTAGTATTGGTTCTTATCAACAGACAAATGCTACCTCCAGTGAAAAAACCGACCATGAAAAAGCAGGGAATAATCCTATAGAAGAAACACTTTCTTTTGTGAAAGAAAATGTTACTAATGCAGAAGAAAGAGTTAATAAAATTTTAGAGAAATTTGGTATTACGCTTGAGGATTTTAAGGCGGGAATTTTTGACCATGAAAATTCAGATTTTAATGAAAGACTTCCTAAACTATCAGATGACGGAAATTGTTTTGTTTTAGATAACGGAATGCAAATACTTGCTGAAGAAGTTGCTGATATTTCTACCGATAAAAAGGGATATACCATTTCTTTATACCCTAATCAATTAGGACAAGTTTTTTTACCCGATGGATTATATATTGATAGTAAGTTAGTTGAAAACGTTCGGGTAGAAAAAAATACGGTAACCGTTCATTTGACTGGTAATGGATATCTTGTTTATGATAAAACGAATCGAATTGTAAAACGAAAAAATCCTGTTTGTCATGTTTCTACTCAAGAAAATCCCATTTTACAAAAAATTGAGGATTATATAAGAAGTGTTTTCTTTTCTTGGGATGAGGTTCTTCAACCTGTAATACTTAGATCTAGTTATTTCGATGGTACAGTTACAAATTATTTTAGTCAAAAAATAACAGAAACTATCTGGGAAAAAGAGGGAATTCAACTGTCAAATTTGGATGCCCTTTGTGATTTGAGTACGGAGTGGTTAAACTCAGATGGAGAAAGAGAGTCGCTGAGTTTGTATCTTCCTGGTTTTGATGCTCCTCTTTATATTCAGGGGGATAATTTTGTGGTTGTTGGAGATTTTGAAGTTCCAAAAGATGCTATCTCTAATATTCGATTTCATGGAAATAGTTATGATGTTTCCTTTAAAGATGAACAAACGGATAAATTTTTATCTCTTTATACCGCTGATAGTATGAATCTTTCTACGATTTCTCGTGTGACTGTTTATGATAAATTTATGATTGTTCACTTTAAAGATGGTCGTTCTTTAACTTATGAGGGTTATGGAGATTTGATTAGATGTGTAGGAGATTGGAGCGAAGAGCAAAAGGGAGGAATTTTTTCTAAATTCAATATTTACACAGGAACTTATGGCGGGAATCAAGACTATTTTGATTTTCATACCGATGAACTTCTAGAAGATGAATGGGTTAGTAATTTTTTAAAAGAGAAATATCCCGATGCGGATGAATTAGACTATTGCTTATTTTTTCAGCAATTGACTAACTGTGGTTGCGGATATGTTGCGATGTCTAACTTTATTTTTGATCAGTTTGAAGGAAAAGAAGACTTATTCAGAAAATATTTTGGATACGATATGTATACCGTTAATTCGAACGGGGTAAAAAAATATAATTATACCTATTTGACAATGGAACTCTTTTCTTATTATTGGTCTGGACATGATATTACTGAAATTTATGATTTTTTGAAAAAAACAGATGAGGAAAGAGACAAGGAAACAGAAGAGGAAAAATTTGCAGATTTAACAGTGGAGAATTATTTAGAAAAAAAACGCGACACCATTTCTCCTTTAGAAAGTTTTAACTTTTTCTCTGTATCCTATTCTCTTGCGAGAACCAGTTCTCTAAGAAAATTTTTAGAAGAAAAAATACCAGCTGAGGATTATCAATTTGATGCTGAAACGTTATATGATTATTACTATGATTCAAAAACAATGGCGGAAAAACCACCAGAGCCTCCAATAGATATTGATAAAATAAAAGAAAACTTGAAGAGTGGGAAAACTATCGAGCTGAATTCTTTCGGATATGATTTATATACTGTTGATCCAGTTACTGGGGAACGAGGAGATTGCTACATGAAAAATGGCGAAAGTCATGCTATGACGATTACTGGTTTTACCAGCAAAGACGATTTGGTTGTTAGTACGTGGGGAGAAAAAATGATTGTGGATATATCTTCTGCTGATTATAAAATGATTGTTTCAAGAGATATTATTTTTAATCAGGAGGAACCAAATGTTTCAGAAAATGCTGTTTAATAGGTAAAAGATGAGGCAGGTCTTAGTTAATATTTTAAAAGAGTCTATCTTAAAAATACTTAAAAAATAAGGACTCTTTTCTTTTTTCCTTGGAAAAAACTTTTCTATTTACAAAAATTATAGTATAATATTGTTAGACTGTAGGAGATGATACTATGAAGCATATTTATACTAGCATGGATATTGGTTCTGATAGTATAAAAGTGGTAGTTTGTGAGCTTTATCAAAATAAACTCAATTTGCTTGCAGCATCATCTTTTCCTTCAAAAGGAATAAAAAAAGGACTGATTACGGATGTCGAAGAGGCAGGAAAATCTGTTAGAGGAGCTCTTTTTGATATCGAATCTAAAATTGGTATTCCGATACGCCGCGTAATCGTTTCAGTTCCTTCTTATTTTTCAGAATATTCGATTGTAAAAGCAACAGTAGATATTCCAGAAGAAACAGGAATTGTTAGTTCTTTAGAAATTACTTCTGTTATACAAGCAGCGGTTGCTTCTAAAAAGCTAGAAAAACGAGAATTTGTAACTATGTTACCAGTGGATTTTAAGGTAGATGATTCTCTTCCTCTTAAGAATCCAACAAATCAAAAAGGTGAGAAATTAAGTGTAAGAGGAGTTTTGGTAAGTACTCCTGAGAAGAATGTCTATTCGGTTATCAGCCTTTTAGAGTCTCTTGGTATTGAAGTTGTCGATATCACTTTAAATAATATTGGTGATTTATATGCCTTTAAAAATAAAGAGATGGAAGAAAAAGTAGGAATAATTTTAAATATTGGTAGTGAAACAACAAGTATTTCTCTTTATAATCGAGGTGTGATTGTAAAAAGTTCTGTAGTTCCTATGGGTGGTAAAAATATTGATAATGATATCGCTTATATGTATAAAACCGATTTAACTACCTCTAGAGAATTAAAACATCACTTTGCTTTAGCGAATAAAAGAAATGCTTCTACAGGGGATATGTATGAGATTTCTACTTCTCTAGATAGTGCTTTAAAAGTGAATCAATTTGAGGTTTCAGAAATTGTTTCTTCTAGGCTAGAAGAGATTTTAAATCTAGCAAAAAAAGAGATGAATATATTGACAACGAAGAAAATTGATTATATGATAATAACAGGTGGTACTAGTAATATGGTGGATATTGAGTACACGGCTTCTTTTGTTTTAGGAAAGAATGTCAGTATTGGAAATATCAAATTATTAGGTATCCGAGATAACAAATTTTCATCTTGCGTAGGAAATATTGTTTACTTTATTAGTAAGTTAAAATTACAAGGCAAGAATTATTCAATGGTAGGAAATGAGGATGCCTCTCGATTGGCAGACGTTCAAAAAGTACCGGTTGAAGCAACACGTGATAGCATGTTAGGAAAATTATTTGGATATTTTTTTAACGAACAATAGGAGGATAGAGATATGAATGGATTAGAAATGGATCAAATCGCGAAAATTAAAGTCATAGGAATCGGTGGTGGCGGAAATAATGCTGTTAACCGGATGATAGATTCAGGGGTAAAGGGAGTAGAGTTTATTGTTGCTAATACAGATTTGCAAGTATTAAATGTCTCAAAAGCCCCTATTAAGATACAAATTGGAGAAAGCTTAACTGGTGGACGTGGTGCTGGTGCTAAACCGGATATTGGTAGAGAAGCTGCCTTGGAAAGTAAAAAAGAAATTGAGGAAGCTCTAAAAGGCGCAGATATGGTTTTTGTCACTTGTGGTATGGGTGGCGGAACTGGTACTGGTGCTGCTCCTGTTGTTGCTCAAATTGCTCAAGAATTAGGTGCCCTAACGGTTGGTATTGTTACGAAACCATTCTCTTTTGAAGGAAAGAAAAGAATGGAACAGGCTATTGCCGGACTAGAAGAGTTAAAGAAAAACGTGGATACCTTAATCGTTATTCCAAATGATCGGTTAAGAGAAATTATCGATAAGCAGACACCACTTTTAGATTCTTTTAAAGAAGTTGATAATGTTTTAAGAAGAGGTGTTCAATCTATTTCTGATTTGATTGCGGTAGCAGGTCTTATCAACCTAGATTTCGCAGATGTTAAAACTGTTATGGAAAAGCGTGGTAGTGCTTTAATTGGAATTGGTATTGGTGTAGGTGAAAATAGAGCAACCGAGGCTGCTCGTCAAGCTGTATCTAGTCCTCTTTTAGAGACTAGTATTAGTGGAGCGACGGATGCTATTATCAATGTAACGGGTGGTAATAACTTAACGTTATTTGAAGTAGAGGAAGCCAATGAAGTCATTCGTTCTAGTGCCAATACAGATATGAATACTATCTTTGGTGCTGTTATCAATGAAAATTTATCCGATGAAATTATTGTAACGGTTATTGCAACAGGTTTTGAAGATGATACAGAACCACTTTATCATTCTTATGAAAAACCAGAGGCACCAATCAATAATCGTAGAAATGATGATACGGATGATGCAAACGGTGGAGACGATGATATTATTCCATCATTCTTAAAAAAACGAGGAGGATTTTAATCCTCTTTTTTTTGACGATAAAACGACAAAATTTCGTTTTTCTTTCTTCTATACTGTTTTTGGTGATGCGATTTGAAAGTTTATTTAGATCTACTCCTTTTCTTTAATTTCCTAATCGATTGCTTTCTCCTTTTAAGTGTGGGGTATTTATTAAAGAGAAAAATCTCTTTTTATCGCATTGTTGCTTCATCCTTTCTAGGAAGTTTTAGTGTTTTTTTCCTCTTTTTCCCACTTTCAAATTTCTTTCTTTTCCTTTTAAAAATTGGAGTAAGTATGGTTCTTATCTTAATTGCTTTTTCGTATCACAATTTCCGCTATTTTTGGAAAAATATTACGTATTTTTATTTTGTCAGTATTGTCTTAGGAGGCGTAATCTACCTTTGGAATATCAGTTTTCCAACTACTCTTTTTGGCAATAGTTATGCCATGAATTTTTTCCTTCTTCTTTTTTTAGCGCCGATTGCGATTGCTTATTACGTTCGAAAGATGAAAAGTTTAAAGGAACAATATAATCTTTACCAGGAAGTTTCTTTTACGCTTTTCAAACGAAAAATAAAGGGAGTTGGATATTTTGATAGTGGGAACTGTCTTACTTATAAAAGAAGACCTGTTATTTTAGTTTCTAAAAAAGAAGAGTTAAAAGGGGACGAAAATATCTTAATTCCTTATCAGACTGCTTCAGGGATAGGAATTTTAAAAGGAATTTTTCTAAAAGAAATTTGGATAGAAAAAGAGTTATGGAGAAATGTTTATCTAGGAATTATGGAAGAAGAAATTGCTCTAGATGGGGTAGACTTTTTATTGCATCATTCGATGATGGGAGGATCCGATGATTAAAAAAATATGGCAGTTCTTATTACGCTTTTTTCGTAAACCGGTTTATTTTGTAGGAAGTTTAGATAAATTACCAGAACCGTTATCCAAGGAAGAAGAGCTTTATTATTTAGGTCTAGGGGATGCTGGTAAAGAAAAACTAATTGAACATAATCTTCGTCTTGTTGTCTTTCTTGCTAAAAAATATGAAAATACGGGAATTGATTTAGAGGATTTAGTAAGCATTGGAACCATTGGATTAATTAAAGGCATTAATACCTATAATCAAGATAAGAATATTAAACTTGCCACGTATGCTTCCCGCTGTATTGATAATGAAATCTTGATGTTCTTAAGAAAAAACAAAAAACGGCGTAGTGAGGTTAGTTTTGAAGATAGTTTAAGTTTTGATAGTGAAGGAAATGAACTTCGCCTAGAAGATATTCTAGGAACCGAAGAAGATTTAGTGACACGAGGTCTAGAAAAAGAAACAGAAAAAAAATTAATGTATGAAGAGATTGAAAAACTAAATAAACGGGATAAAGAAATTATGATTTTGCGTTATGGTTTAAACAATCAAGAAGAAATGACCCAAAAGGAAGTAGCGGCCACTTTAGGTATTAGTCAATCTTATATTTCTCGCATTGAAAAGAAAGTAATTAATCGCCTAAAAATACTTTATAAATAATAAAAAGTTTTCTTGACAAAGAATTTTAAATGTTTGTATAATGGAGCTAATAAGGGTAGTATCAGGAGGGTTTTCTATGAAAAAACAAAATGTTTTTATTGTTTTAGCTGTAGTCATTTTTATTACGGTGGCTGTGGTTCTTTATTCTTTATTTTTGGGCAATCAATACCTAATCACTTTTGATTCTGATGGAGGAACTCCCGTAGAAAGCGAACTTATCAAAGTAGGAAATTTAGTAGAAGAACCAGTAGAACCAGTAAAAGAAGGATACAACTTTCTATACTGGCAAAAAGATGGCGAAAAATATGATTTTAACTCTAAAGTAAAAGGTCGCTTTGAGTTAGTCGCCAAATGGGAAAAGAAAGTTTCTGTATCGGATTTAACTTATACGGTTACTTTTCAATCAAACGGTGGATCACCAGTAGAGGAAGAATTTATTATGGCAGGGGAAAAAGCGATTGAACCTGTTTATCCTGTGAAAGAAGGATATGTTTTTTTAGGCTGGTATATCGGGGATGAAGTCTTTGATTTTACAAAAGGAATTTCTAAAGATATTAGCTTAGAAGCTCGTTGGAAGAAAGAGGATGATTCTTCTAAAGAGAATCCAGAGGAATTAAAAGTAGGAGATAGAGTAAAAATAATTGGGGAATACGCCAGTAGTGCCACCGCTACTTCTTCCTTCCACCAAAAAGCGATTGGTTGGAAACGTATTATTTTAGAAATTTATGAAGGGGAAGAATATCCCTATAGAGTTGGAAATAAAAAAGGAACGACAGGTTATTTTAAAAGAGAATCTTTAGAAAAAATCTCTTCATAGGACCTATCTCCTTTTTTTTGTTTGCCATACTATTTTTTTTATGTTATCATTTACCTAGGATGTGATGGCATGTTAATAGCTCAAAATATTGGATTACGATATGGAAAGCGAATCCTTTTTGAAAACGTCAATTTAAAATTTGAAAATAATAATTGTTATGGATTAATTGGAGCGAATGGAGCCGGTAAGACGACCTTCTTAAAAATCTTAAGTGGCGAGGTTGACTCTACAAGTGGTGAAATTATTATTGGAAAGGGAGAAAGAATTTCTACATTAGTCCAAAACCATAATGCCTATGATACCTATAGTGTCTTAGATACGGTGATTATGGGAGATCAAGAACTTTATGATATTAAAGAAGAAAAAGAAGCTCTTTATAGCAAAGAGGATTTTACGAATGAAGATGGTATTCGAGCTGGTATTTTAGAAGATTTATTTTTAAAGAAAAACGGATGGCAAGCAGAAAGTGATGCGGCTATTCTATTAAGTGGACTTGGAATACCCACCTTTTTACAGAATAAAATGATGTATGAATTAAAAGAATCTGAAAAAGTAAAAGTCATGTTGGCTCGGTCCCTTTTTGGCGACCCAGATATTCTTCTTTTAGATGAACCGACGAATGGATTAGACCTAGAAAGTAAAAGCTGGCTAGAAGAATTTTTAATTGAATTTAAAAATACCATTATTGTTGTTTCTCATGACCGCTACTTTTTAAATAAAGTATGTACCCATATGGTCGATATCGATTATGAGAAAATGACTCTTTTTGCGGGAAACTATGATTTTTGGTATCAGTCTAGCCAATTGATTCAAAAACAGATGCGGGAATCTAACAAGAAAAAAGAAGAAAAAATAGCAGAGTTAGAGGATTTTATTAGACGGTTTAGTGCGAATGCTTCCAAATCAAAACAGGCAACCAGTAGAAAGAAATCTTTAGAGAAGATTGTCCTAGAAGATATTAAACCATCTAGTCGAAAATACCCATATATTCAGTTTGATCAAGAACGATATTTAGGAAAAGAAGTAATTCATCTAGACCATGTAAGTAAAATAGTAGATGGAAAAGAGGTTTTAAAAAATCTTAGAATGACATTAAAACCAGGTGATAAAATTGCTTTGATAGGGGATAACGAGGCCGGAAAAACAGCCCTTTTAGAACTTCTAGCAGGTGTCATCACACCAGATGAAGGAACGATTAAAGTAGGTTCTACAGTAAAAACTTCCTATTATCCTAAAAATAATGAGGAATATTTTAAAGAAGATGTCAATATGGTGGAATGGTTACGAAAATTTTCTATTGATAAAGAAGAAACCTTCGTAAGAGGATTCTTAGGAAGAATGTTATTTAGTGGAGAAGAGGCCTTAAAAAAAGTAACGGTATTATCAGGAGGAGAAAAAGTACGTTGTATGTTATCTAAGATGATGTTAGAATACGGTAACGTTCTTCTTTTAGATGAACCGACAAATCACCTTGATATGGAAGCAATTACTTCTTTAGATGAGGGATTAAGTAAATTTACAGGATGCATCGTGTTTGCAACCTATGATCAACACCTAATTACTACTCTTGCTACACGGATTGTTGAAATTTATGACGATGGAACTTATCGTGATAAAGAAATGACATATGAGGAATATATCGAAAAATATGGAAAATAAATTCTTCTTAACGAATGCCGTAGAAAAAATAAAAAGAGGGGAAAGTAGTTTTTTTCTAGATCCTAAGGAATTTCTTTATGTCAGTTCTCTTTTAAGAAAACAAAAAGTTCCTTATCAAGTTTTTAAACCTTATCCGATGGCGGAGAAGGTCCTTATTTACCGAGATTCTTTACCGGATATGGAACTTTTAGAAATAACCTCCAAGGAGCCTCTTTTCCATCGCTTTATTTTAGGAACCTTTTTTGCTCACCAGATTTTACCTTATTTTTATAGTGATATTATGATTCGGGATAGTGCTTATGTCGTTGCTCTAAAACCGATTTCTAAATATATGCAAGACCAAATTTTGACGATTGGAAAAATTCCTGTTTGTTGGCATACTAAAGATCTTTCTGTGATAGAAAATTTTGAACCTAAATATGAAACGATTTTTCTCCATGTTCCTAGTCTTCGCTTTGATGCCATTTTAGCCAAACTTTTAAAAGTAAGTAGGAAACAAGTATTGGAAAAAATAGAATCCCACGAAGTTTTCTTAAATTATGAAGAGTGTATGAAAAGAGAAACCCTTTTAAAAGTAGGGGATGTATTTTCTATCCGTGGATATGGAAAATATATATTTCGTGATATCGTTTATCAAAATAAAAAAGGGAATATGGATTTAGAAATTCATCAATACCGTTAAAAAAATCATATAGCATCTACTATATGATTTTTTAGTTATTCACAGTCTGTTCAATACCAATGGTGTGTTCTTCGTCTGGTCCAAAAAGATAGTAAATACCAAACGAACAAATACAAGCAACTAAAAATAGTAATATGTATTTTAAGGCACCTTTCATATTTCCTCCTAAATTAAACGAAGTTCTTCTTCGGTATAGAATGGATGATTAGGATCAATTCTTTCATAAAATAAAATTCCGTTTAAGTGATCAATTTCATGTTGAAAGGCAATGGATAATTCTTCTCTTGCCCGATATTTTATTTTCTTTCCCTCTTCATCAAATCCCTCAACCGTTACTCTTGCGTATCTTTTGATATGTCCTTCGACCTCTCTATTGACACTCAAGCATCCTTCTCCTTCTTCCGCAGCAATCATTTCATCAGAGTAACTTACAATTTTAGGATTAATCACAACGTAGTTATGAAATTTTCCTTCTTCGTATTCGTGAACGATAATAATGATTCTCTTAGAAATCCCAAGTTGGGGGAAAGCTAGTCCCATTCCTGGGCGTAAATCATATTTATTTGCATATTCTTCGATTTGACTGTAAGTAAGTTCTTGAATTGCTCTTTGAATATAATCTTTATATTCTTGTGGAATCGGAAACGTAACTTCAGAAGCCGTTTGATGAAGAATTTTTTCTTTTTCATCCAAAATATTTAATTTTTCAAACATTGTTTCACTTCCAAGCACTTTTATTATAACAAAGAAACGAAGAAAAAGCAAAAAGAAAATAGAAGTAACCTTCTATCTTCTAGGACCTTGATTATTATTGCCACCATCAAAAGCACGAGCGCCAATAATAATTACTAAAAGAATAAATAATACTAAAAGGATAGCAGCTCCATATCCAGCTCCGTAACCATATCCGCCGGAACCACATCCGTTATTAGCAGGGTATCCGCCGTATCCTTGGTATCCACCGTAGTAATACATATAAACCTCCTAACTATTCACTATATCATATTGCAACCGTTCTCATTTGTTCATGACTATCACCCTATTTTTGGAAAGTAGGAAATTTCGTTTGTCAAAGAGGGGATAATATGATATTATAATATATGAAATAAGATAGAAAAGGTGATAACATGTTGAAGAGTTTAAAAACAAAATTTCAACTCATGGATAAATGGTTATTGTTTTTGACAGTTGCACTTAGTGTTTTTGGGCTTTTTAATATTGTAACCGCTTCCTCTAGAGAAGCAGTAGTAGGGATGGATCAATCTGTCTACTATTATTTTTACCGCCATTTAATTGTTTTAATTGCCGGATTAGTTGCCTTTTTCATTATCATTCATGTAGAAACAGAAAAGTATTATCGATGGATACCACTTCTTTATCTTGGTATCTTAGGATTAAATATCTATGTTATTATTAATGGAAAATTAACTAGAGGTGCCTTAAACTGGTTAGATTTAGGATTCTTTAATTTACAGCCAAGTGAATTTGCCAAACCTATTATTGTGGTCGCTTTAGCGCTTTATTTAGAAAAGTTTGGAAAACGACTTCATAACAAGAAAGTAAAACATGCTCCTCTTATCGTTTGTTTTTGTGCGTTAGGACTTCTTATACCAGCTTTGGTATTCTTCCAAAAAGATGTAGGAACAATGGCGATTCAGCTAGCTATTTTTGGAGTTATGTATCTTTTAAGCCCTATTTTATGGAAAGAAAAGTGGAAAGTAGTTGGCTATTTAGCGGTCATTGCTCTTTTCCTAGGAATGGTGTTATACGCAAGACAAGGCTATATCTTATCAGAAGAACAACTTGCCAGATTCAACTATCTAAATCCTTGTTCTCCTGAAAAATATAAGAAAAAGGGATATCAAGTTTGTAATGCTTATATTGCGATTAATCTAGGAGGATTAGATGGTGTGGGAATAGGAAAGAGTACTCAGAAATATTCTTATATCCCAGAAGCTCATACCGATATGGTTTTTGCTATTTTTGCAGAGGAATATGGCTTTTTAGCAGGGGCTTTAGTCATTCTTCTTTATGGCGTTATTATCTATCACATTTTGATGCTTTCAAGTAAAGCGAGTACGATACGGGGAAAATATATCTGTTTAGGCGTTGCTACTTATTTATTCGCACATATTTTTATTAACCTAGGCGGTATGTTTGGGTTAATTCCTTTAACGGGAGTACCTTTACCATTCTTAAGTTATGGAGGAAGTTTTACTCTTACTTTAATTGCCTCTTTGGCCATGGTTCAAAGAATCCATATTGAAACGAAAGAAAAAGTAAAATTTTAGGGGGAGTTATGCAAGAGAATTTAAAACGTCTAGAAGAAGCTATTATAAAGTCAGAATCGTATGAAGTATATAAAAAAAGAGCTTATTTAGAACCTTATTTTGATACCGTTTATGAGGCATTTCATGATAATTCTTTCGAAGATATCCCATCGCTTTTAAAACTATCGCAACTAGAAAATAAACTAACTGATAGAATTTTAAAAGCCTCTCAAAATAGAATGCCTCCTTCTAATAAAGAGAAAAAAGAATATGTATTAGAGAAAATTTTATTCTATATGCGTAACCAGGCTGAAGAGTTATATCACTGTAATCTTGAAATAGATAGTCTAAGAACACGTAGTAAGGATTTTTGTCTTCTTTTTTTAGAGATTGCAAAGGGACTAGAAGTACCTGCTACCATGATAGATATGGGGTCTCTTTTTCATTTTCCTTATTCTCATTATATTGTACTTTGTTATTTAGAAGAATTTTATATAGCAGATCCTACGTATCAAGAATTCTTTTTGTTAGGATATAACTTTAAAAATCGCTATTATCCGCATCCTACTTATCTTAGAACGTGTGAGATAGGGGGAAGAATGCTAGAGGGGAAAGAGTCTACAGCCTATCAAATGATTCATGATGGCTACTTAAAAGTAAATAGTAAAGACTTTTTAAATTATTGCGATGTTGCCTCTTCTTTTGGAGGAATTGAACCTTTAAGAGACTCTCAAAAATATTTAGAAAAATTTATGCATGAAATAGAAAGAAGCAGTGAGAAAAGTGATCGTATATTGTTATCCAAAATGCACAACTTGTAAGAAGGCCCTTGCCTTTTTAGACGAGAACCATATTTCTTATGAAACCGTCAATATCAAAGAATGTCCACCAAAAGAAGAAGAGATAAAATCTTGGTTACGTTATGTAGATATTCAAAAACTTTTTAATACAAGTGGTCTTCTTTATAAGGAGTGGAACTTAAAGGAAAAGTTATCTTCCTATTCTTTAGAAGAAAAGATTCAACTTCTTTCTTCTAATGGAATGCTAATCAAACGTCCTATTGCTATTACTGAAAATCAAGTATTAGTTGGCTTTAGGGAAGAAGAGTGGAAGAAATTCCTTCTTTCTTGATGAAAATTTTAGGGAATTCAGAAATAGTCTTGAACTTTCCCTAAAAATAGTGTATATTATATTCGTACTTCACCTTGGTGGAAGAGTCTCCGACTTCTTCTAGGCTGAAGCGTATCATTGGAAAGGAGAATACGTATGGCTTTAACAAAAGAAAAAAAGGCAGAAATTGTTAAGAAATTTGGAAAAGATGAGAACGATACTGGTTCTATTGAAGTACAAATCGCTATTTTAACAGAAGAAATTAATGCTTTAACAGAACACTTTAAAGAACATAAGGGAGATCATCATTCTAAGAGAGGACTTCTTAGAAAAGTTGGTCAAAGAAGAAGCCTACTTAACTATTTAATTAAAAATGATGTTACAAGATATCGTGCAGTTGTTAAAGAGTTAGGCTTAAGAAAATAACAATTTAAGGAAAAAAACAAAGACACTCTTTTTTGAGTGTCTTTCTATTGATAATGGAGGAGTTTATGAAGAAAGTATATGAATTAGATTTTAGAGGAAGAAAATTAGTAGTAGAACATGGGGAATTAGCGAAACAAGCACACGGTTCTGTTTTGGTTCGTTATGGCGATACGGTTATTTTAAGTGCTGTTGTCGTTAGTAAAACCGCTAATGTTCTATCTGACTTTTTCCCATTAACCGTTTTATATCAAGAGAAATTATATTCTGTTGGAAAGATTCCAGGAGGATTTATTAAAAGAGAGGGAAGACCTACCGAGTCTGCTACGTTAGCTGCTCGTATGATTGATCGTCCAATGCGACCACTTTTCCCTGAAAACTTCCGAAATGAGGTTCAGGTTGTCAATACCGTTCTTAGTGTTGATCCTGATAACTCTCCAGAGATGACAGCGATGTTTGCTTCCTCTCTTGCTACTTGTATTTCTAAAATCCCTTTTGATGGACCAATTGCAGGGGTAAAAGTAGGACGAGTAGATGGAAAATTCATCATCAATCCAACTGTGGAAGAGGCCGATAAATCCGATATTGACCTTACTGTTGCTGGTACCAAAGAAGCAATTAACATGGTAGAAGCTGGTGCCAAAGAAGTATCAGAGGAAGATATGTTAGAAGCCTTGATGTTTGGTCATGAAGCGATTAAGGAACTAGTTGCTTTTGAAGAGAAAATCATTGCGGAAATTGGCGAAGAGAAGATGACCTATGATGTCCTTGAGATTACCGACCAACTTCGGGAAGAAGTAAGAAGCCTTTGTGAGAAAGACTTAGATAAGGCTCTTCGCATTAAAGAAAAACTAGAAAAATATAATGCTATTGATGAGATTAAAGAACGTGTAGTTCAAAAATATGAAGAAGAAAATCAAGATTTAGAAGAAGATGCTCTAACGGAACTTTTAACCAAAGTAAAATTAATTTTAGAAGATGTCGAATACGATTTATTTAGAGCTATTGTTGTAAAAGAACATGTTCGGGCTGATGGAAGAGCCATGACGGAAATTCGTCCTCTTTCAACGGATATTGATTTACTTCCAAGAACGCATGGATCTGCTTTATTTACCCGTGGTGAGACACAGAGTTTAAGTGTTACGACTTTGGGAGCTCTTGGTGAACATCAAATCTTAGATGGTCTTGATTTAGAGACTGAAAAAAGATTTATGCTTCACTATAACTTCCCACAATTTAGTGTAGGAGAAACTGGACGTTATGGTTCTCCAGGAAGAAGAGAGATTGGTCATGGAGCCTTAGGTGAAAGAGCCCTTGCCCAAGTCATTCCTGATGAAGATACTTTCCCATATACCATTCGGGTTGTTAGTGAAATTCTAGAAAGTAATGGTTCTTCTTCGCAAGCAAGTATTTGTGCTGGATGTATGAGTTTGATGGCCGCTGGTGTACCAATTAAGGCTCCAGTTGCTGGTATTGCGATGGGACTTATTACCTATGGGGATGATTATACTATTTTAACAGATATTCAAGGTATGGAAGATCATTTAGGAGATATGGACTTTAAAGTAGCTGGTACTAGGGATGGTATTTGTGCTTTACAAATGGATATTAAGATTCGTGGAATCACCAAAGAAATCTTAGAGAAAGCTTTAGCCCAAGCCAAAGTAGCACGTATGCAAATTTTGGATGTTATCCATGAACAAATTCCAGAACCTCGTAAAGAAGTTTCTCCATATGCACCAAAGATGATGACATTCATGATTAATCCAGATAAGATTAAAGAAGTAATTGGTAAAGGGGGAGAAACCATTACAAAGATTATCTTAGAGTGTAGTCATGTTGATGCTGTTAATGATATCAATGCTGTTAAGGTAGACCTTGAAGATGATGGACGGGTTATTATCTATCACACTAATAAAGAAATTATTGAAGCAACCGCTAATCGTATTAAAGATATTGTAAGAGAACCTGAGGTAGATAAAATTTATACCGGAAAAGTAGTGAAAATTTTAAGCGATAAAGGATGCTTTGTAGAATTATGGCCAGGATGTGAAGGAATGGTACATATCGGGCAACTTGCCATGGAAAGAGTTGCTAAAGTAGAGGATGTTGTTAAAGAAGGCGATGAAATTATCGTTAAATGTCTTGGCTATGACAATAAGGGAAGACTTAATCTATCAAGAAAAGAAGCTATTAAATAGCTTCTTTTTACTTGGTAATTAATGCATGTATCTCTTCTGGCGTTCTTTTTTCTTTTGTATTTGTGTAATAAGGGATAACGTGTAGATGGAAGTGTTTTACCTCTTGTGCAGCCCCATTATTTTGCATAATGGTAAATCCATCAACTGGTAATTTTTGCGATAATAAATTCATCACTTTTTTAGCGGCTTCTAGAATGGCTAATAGGGAATCCTTTTCAATTGACTGCAAATCTAATGTATGTTTTTTCGGAATGATTAAAGTATGTCCTTCACTTTTAGGATCAATATCTAAAAAGGCAAATACGAAATCGTCCTCATAAATTTTGAAGGATGGAATTTCTCCTTTTTCAATTTTACAAAATAAGCAATCGTTCATATTTCACTCTCCTAAAGCCATTATATCATAAAAATGACAGGATAGATAGAAACTCTTTTTTAAAAAAGTGACAAGCAAAAACAAATAAGGTTTCCTTTTTCGACAATTTATGATATATTGGTAGTGTAGAAAGGTAAGGAGACTATGAATAATAATATGAATCCAAATATGAATCCGAATCCACAAGCAAATCCAGGAGTACCACAAACTCCAATGGGAGCACCAGTGCCACCAGTTAATCCAACACCGGTACCTCCACAACCAGCACCTGTTCCACCAGTACAACCACCAATGCCACCACAACAACCTATGGGATATGGTCAACCACAGCCAATGGCTTATGGTCAACCAATGGCAAATGGAATGGTAGCTAATCAACCAGCAAAGAAGAAAAATATGATGCCACTTATTATAGGAATTATTGCTTTAGTAGTGGTAATTGTTATCGTTGTTGCTGTTTTCTTATTGAAAGATAATGGTAAGAAACTAGAATGTACGATGGAAAATTCTTCTATGGGAATGAAAGTATCTATGACAGAATCCGCTGTTTTTGATAAAGCTGGAAAAGAAGTTAAGAAAATTGGTATGAAAGTTAGTGCAGAATTCCCTTCTGACTATGATGAAGATGAAATAGAAAAATCTTATAATAGTGCCAAAGAAGAATGTGATGATTACAAGGATGTTGGTGGAATTTCTTGTTCTGTAAAAAAGAGTGGAAGAAGCATTACTCAAGAAATGAATTTTAATCTTAGTAAGGTAGATAAAGATAAGGCTAAAGATGCTGGATTTGACCCAGAGGATTATAAAGATTCTACATATGATGATTTGAAAAAATCAGCAGAAGATTCAGGATATACTTGTAAATAGTATATCCTTTTTCATCCAAAAAAAGCGATTGCTCGCTTTTTACGTGAATACTTGCGGATATTCATTGTTATAATGAGAAAGTATTTTAAAAATTATACAAGCTCTTTTGTTTTTATTGGTTTTTTAGTATAATACTTTTGGAGATGATTATATGCATACACTAGAAATCAAAGATTTAACGGTAAGTATCGATGGAAAAGAAATTTTATCTTCTTTTAATCTTACTATCAAAAGTGGCGAGATTCATGCGATCATGGGTCCTAATGGAACAGGAAAAAGCACTCTTACGAAAGTAATCATGGGAGATCCTAGCTATCAAATAGAAAAAGGAACCATCCTTTTTGATAATCAAGATTTAACAAAATTATCTGTCGATGAAAGAGCTCATCTAGGTCTTTTTTTAGGAATGCAGTCTCCTTTAGCCATTGAAGGGGTAAGCAATGCAGATTTCTTGAGAACCATTGTCTCTTCTAAGAAAGGAAAAGATTTTAAATTATTTCCTTTTATCAAAGAACTAGATCAAGCAATTGATAAATTAGAAATGGACCATGATATGATTGACCGAGATGTCAATCAAGGCTTTAGTGGCGGAGAGAGAAAGAAAAATGAGATTTTACAGATGTATTTACTAAAACCATCTGTTGTATTATTAGATGAAATTGATTCTGGTTTGGATGTCGATAGTCTAAAAATCGTAGGAGAAAACGTGACTGCTTATCAAAAGGAGTCGGGTTGTTCTTTATTACTAATTACGCATTATCGCCGGTTATTAGAATATATTCATCCGACCCATGTCCACATTATGATGAACGGTAGAATTGTGAAAAGTGGGGATTTTTCGCTTGTGGATTACGTTGAAAAGAACGGTTATGAAAAAATGGAAAAAAAACAAGCAAAAGGTAGTGCTTGTATCGTGAAGGAACTTAAGCATCATGAATAGAATAACAGTGGTAGATGATCAAGTTGAATCTAAAATCAGCAGTAAAATATCTTTTCAAGTAAACCCTTCTCATAGTGAGTTTGAAATTGCCGAATTAACGATTCAAATCGAAAAGAGTTGTTCTTTGGAACTTTTCTTTACTTCTCAAGCTAAAAAATGGAAAATTTTCATTGAACCAAAAGAGGGAGTAAAGGCTAGTATCTTTTGTTATCAAAATTTAGAGAATGGAAAAATTCAGTATAGTTTTCAAATTCCTAAAAATAGTACCGTTCAATTTTATAAATTTCAAGAGATTGCCTCTACTAGAGAAATGGTAGATGCTCACCTTATGGGAGAAGGGGCTTCTATTTACTACTATTTAAAAGACATTTCGAAAGAAAAAGAATCTCTAGACTATTATATATATCATGATGCTCCAAAAACGGTTAGTGATATTCATAACAATATTGTCACGACTAAAAAAGGAAAAGTTACTTTACAAGTATCTACCTTTATTCCTAAGGCGATGTCAGGATGTATAGCGAATCAAAATAATCGCATTATTAATCTTTCTGATAAGAAAAGTGAGATTCGTCCTAATCTTTATATTGAAGAATATGACGTTTCCGCTTCTCACTCCGCTTTTATTGGAAGATTTAAAGAAGAAGAACTCTTTTATTTGATGAGTCGTGGCATTCCTGAATTAGAGGCCTCTAGATTACTTTTAAAAGGTTTTTTATTGAGTGATATTTCGGATAAAAAGATGCGAAAGAAAATAGAACAATCTACTAAAAATGAGTGGAGGTGAGTTATGAAAAGGGAAGATTTTTTAATTTATGAAGACCCAAATCTTATTTATTTAGATAGTGGAGCGACTACCTTAAAACCAAAAGTATTAGCGGACGCAATTAGTGAATATTATAATCATTATAGTGCGAATGCTCATCGGGGAGATTATGATATTAGTTTAAAAGTAGATACACTTTTTGAAAAAACTAGATATCTTGTTAGCAATTTTATTCATGCGAATACTAATGAAGTAGCTTTCACCAATAATGCAACCGATTCTCTATCAAAAATAGTATGGGGATTTTTTGAAGATTACTTAAATCCTGGAGAAGAAGTTTTGATTACGAAAAGTGAACATGCTTCTAATGTATTGCCTTGGTTTGAACTAGCGAAAAGAAAAGGAATTGTCGTTCGCTATATCCCGCTTGATTCTGATTTAAAAGTAACAATGGAAAATGTAAGAAAGACTGTTACACAAAAAACGAAAGTTATCTCGCTTGCGCAAATCACCAATGTTGTAGGAGATGTAAGACCAATCAAAGAAATTACTTCTTTTGCCCATCAAAATGGCATTCTTGTTGTGGTAGATGGCGCGCAAAGTGTTCCCCATATGCCTGTTGATGTTAAAGAACTTGATATTGATTTCCTTGCTTTTTCTGCCCATAAGATGTGTGGCCCTACTGGTCTTGGCGTTCTTTATGGGAAAGAAGAGTATTTACGTCAGTTTCGCCCTTTAATTGTAGGTGGCGGAATGAATGCCTCTTTTGAATTTGATGGAACCGTTATTTATAATGAGATTCCCCATTTTCTAGAAGCCGGTACGCCTAATATTGCGGGGGTGATTGGTTTTGGAAAAGTAGTGGAATATCTAGAAGAAATTGGTATGGATAGGATTCAAGCGTATGAAAAAGAATTAAGAGACTATGCAATTCGTCGTCTAAAAGAAGTTCCTAAAATCATTCTTTATAATGAAAAAAGTGAATCTGGAATTATTACCTTTAATATTCAAGATGTCTTCTCCCAAGATTTAGCTATTTATTTAAATAAATATCATATTTGTGTTCGGGCCGGAAATCATTGTGCGAAGATTTTAAAAGAAGATTTAGGTATTAAAAATACTTGTCGGGTTAGTCTTTATTTTTATAATACGAAAGAGGAAATTGATGCTTTAGTTAGAGCCCTTAAAAATCCGCACTTAATGGAAGAAATCATTTAAAGTTTCTTCCTTTTTTGGTATAATTGAAATGGTGATACCATGGCAGTAATAAAAGTATTAGATGAAATTTTAGCAAATAAAATTGCTGCCGGAGAAGTTGTCGAGAGAGTTTCTTCGGTTGTGAAAGAATTAGTAGAAAATAGTATTGATGCCGGTAGTAGTGAAATTAAAGTAGAACTACTAGAATCTGGTACGAAAGAAATTCGGGTAATTGATAATGGAAAAGGAATGGAAAAGGAAGATGCCATTTTATGTTTTTCTCGTCATGCGACTAGTAAAATTAAAAGAGAAGAAGACCTTTATCGAATTGCGACTTTAGGGTTTCGCGGAGAGGCTCTTGCTTCGATTGCCGCTGTTTCTAAAGTAGAACTTTCCACCTCTACTGGGAGTGTTGGAACGGTTGTTAAAATGGAAGGGGGAAAACTTACCTTTGAAGGAAAAGGGGATGCTAGAAAAGGAACGGATATCAAAGTAACTGACCTTTTTTATAATACACCAGCCCGCTTAAAGAATTTAAAAAGTCTTTATACCGAGCTCGCCAATGTAACAGAATATATGAATAGGGTAGCGCTTTCCCATCCAGAGATTCGTTTCTTTTTTAGTAATGATGGAAAAGAACTATTGAGAACTGATGGCAGTGGCAATTTATTAAAAGTCATTCACTATATTTACGGGGCTTCTTTAGCAAAAAAAATGATAGAGATAAATGCAGAAAACAGTGACTATGAGATAACGGGATATATTAGTCTTCCCGAGGTCCATAGGGCTTCTAGAAGTGGCATGGTTACCATTGTAAATGGAAGAATTGTCCGAAATATGGATTTAAATAGAGTGATCAAAGAGGCCTATCACTCTTATCAGCCAGATAATCGCTATCCCATTGTCGTTTTAAGTATTTTAGTCGATACTAGTATTGTTGATGTAAATATTCATCCAACCAAAATGGATATCAAGTTTGGAAAACCAGAAGAATTAAATGAGTTAGTTTCTTCCATGATTACTTCTGCTTTAAAAAAGAAAACATTAATTCCTCATATTGAAGAAGAAAAAGTAGTAAAAAAGGTAGAATATGAAATTCCGGTACTTTCTTTTGATGAAGTAAAAGAGCCGGATGAACCACTTCTTATAAATGAAGACCTTTTTAAGGAAGAAGAAGTAACTGTCCATGAAGATATTAAAGAAAAACTGCCTCCTCTTTATCCGGTTGGGCTTGTTCATGGAACCTATATTGTTGCCCAAAACGAAAAAGGCATGTATTTGATGGATCAACATGCTGCAAAAGAGCGAATTAATTATGAAAAAGTAAAAGAAAAACTCTTTCATCCAACGAAAGAAAGTATTTCTCTACTTTTTCCAATTACGATAGAATATCCTAATAATGAATTTATGATTTTAAAAGAAAATTTCGATTTACTTCGAACGATGAATTTTGAAATCGATGAATTTGGCGTATCTTCCGTTATCATTAAAGCCCATCCCGTTTGGATTCCGACCGATTATGAAGAAGAAAATATCAAGAAAATTTTAGAGGCCGTTATTTCTAAAGAAAAAAAGTTTAGTCTTCCGGAACTATATGACCATGTAGCAGCAACTGCTGCTTGTAAGATGAGTATTAAAGCAAATACCAATATTACCTTAGAAGAAATGGAAGAGTTAATTAATGACTTAAGGGCTTGTGAAAATCCATTTAACTGTCCACATGGAAGACCAACCATTATTTATTATTCTAAGCAAGATTTAGAGCATTTATTTAAGCGAAGCGGATTTTAAGGAAGATAGAAATTTTCCTTTTTTTCTCTATTCGAAAAAGATAGTTTATGATATAATTTTAATGGAGGGAATAAAATGAGTGAGAAAAAAAATGAAAAAATTACATCGCGTGAGGTAGATTTCGCTAAATGGTATACAGACGTTTGTAAAGCCGCAGATTTAGTAGATTATTCTTCTGTCAAAGGAAGTATGATTATCAGACCTTACGGATACGCTATTTGGGAAAGGATTGTTGCAATTTTAGATCAGAAATTTAAAGAAACTGGTCATGTCAATGTCCAAATGCCGATGTTTATTCCCGAAAGTTTATTTAATATTGAAAAAGAACATGTCGAAGGTTTTGCGCCTGAGGTAGCTTGGGTTACTCAGGGAGGAAAAGAACCATTAGAAGAGAAGATGATTGTAAGACCAACGAGTGAAGTATTGTTCTGTGAGCACTTTAAAAAGATTATTAAGTCTTACCGGGATTTACCACTTCTTTATAATCAGTGGTGTACGATTGTAAGATGGGAAAAAGAAACAAGACCCTTCTTAAGAAGCCGTGAAATTTTATGGCAAGAAGGCCATACGATGCATGCAACCGAAGAAGAAGCAAAAGAAGAAACCCTAAGAATGCTAGGGGTTTATCAAGACCTACAAGAAAATTATCTAGCCCTTCCTGTGATTACGGGAAAGAAAACCGAAAAAGAAAAATTTGCAGGAGCAGAAGCATCCTATACAATTGAAGCAATGATGTGGGATGGTATTGCTCTTCAAAATGGAACAAGTCATTATTTTGGAAATGGTTTTGCGAAAGCCTTTGGAATTCAATTTTTAAATAAGAATAATGAGTTAGAAACCCCTTATCAAACTTCTTGGGGAGTAACGACTAGAATGATTGGTTCTATTATTATGGTACATGGAGATGACTATGGGCTTGTACTTCCACCTAATATTGCGCCTACTAAGGTAGCTATTATTCCCATTGGGAAAGTAGATGAGGTAGTGAGTGAAATCGTTTGTGACTTAAAAGCCAAGGATATTACCTATATGGTAGATAATAGTGAGAAATCTCCAGGATTTAAGTTTGCTGAGGCCGAGGTAAAAGGATATCCTATTCGTTTAGAAGTAGGTGAAAGAGACTTAAAAGAAGGCATTATTACCGTTGTAAGAAGAGATACTTTAGAAAAGATAAAAGTAAAAAAAGAAGAAGTGATCTCGACCGTTTTAGAACTTTTACCAAAAATTCAAAAAGATATGTTTGATAGGGCAAAAGAAAGACGAGATCAGATGATCTATGAAGCTTCTACTTATGAAGAATTTCTTGATCACACGAAAAAGCATAATGGATTTATTAAAACCAGATGGTGTGGGAAAGAAACTTGTGAGGATAAAATTAAGGAAGATACGACTTATAAATCAAGATGTATTATTCGCGAGGTAGAGGACGGTAAATGCGTCTGTTGTGGCGCTAGGGCTAAGTATGAAATCTATTTTGGAAAACAATATTAGGAGGAAATATGATAGAAGAGATATTAGAAAATACAGAATTAGAAATGGTAGAAGCCATTCAAAATATGGAAAAAAGATTCACGAATATTCGGGCAGGAAGAGCGAATCCCGCTATTTTAGATGGCGTTATGGTAAATTATTATGGAGCTGAGACTCCTTTAAAGCAGTTAGCGACAATTTCTATTCCTGAGGCAAGACAATTAGCGATTAAACCTTATGATAGAAGTTCTATCAGTGCGATTGAAAAAGGAATTTATGAAGCTAATATTGGTCTTACGCCAAATAATAATGGTGAGATTATTATTCTAAATATTCCCGCTCTTACCGAAGACACGAGAAGAGAATACGTAAAACAAGCAAAGTCTTATGCAGAAGACTGCCGTATCGTTCTAAGAAATATCCGTCAGGAAGCCAATAAAGAGATTGCTAAATTAGAAATCCCTGAAGATGATGCAAAGGGAGCTGAAGAGGATGTTCAAGAGTTAATTCAAAAGTACAATAAAGAAGTAGACGAGAAATGTAAGGCAAAAGAAACAGAATTGATGAGTGTTTAACTCATCTTTTTCTTTTTTTTTGACAAAATATGCTATAATGAAAATGGTGAGGATATGAATCTCTTTTTAAAGAAATATTTTGGTGTTATTGTAACTTCTCTCATTCTTCTTATGTTTTTTATATCGACATTCTATTCTGTTTTAAAATATGATCAAGATTATGAGGAAAATGTAACTACGGATCTGACGGAACTAATCGAAGCTAATTGTTCTCCTGTTCAGGAAGGGTTTGAAGACTATTGTGCTACTTTAGAGCAAAATTTAAAAGATGTTTCTGGTGCTCATTTTTTAGATGACTATGATGGAGGGAGTTTCTACCGATTATTAGCAGAAGAAGGAATTCCTTCACCAGAAGAGGTGACGGTTGTTTTCTACTCCGAATTTTGTATGGTGCTCATTTTCTTGATTGCCTTTTCATCGATTTATTTATGGCATACGAAAAAGAAAAAAGGAAGATTAAAAAACGAACTCGTACGGATTTCGTATCAAAAATGGTTTCGGAACAATTACCTAATGGGAACTTTGATCGCGATACTACCTGTAACATTTTTGGTAATTGCCTATTTTTTCTGTTATGTATTTACGAAAACATTACCATCTTCGGAATTTTTTCCTTATATGATTCATTTTTTATCGCTTTTCTTGTTTTCTTTAGGTATATACCATTTAGCATTAATAGCTGATAGAAAAAGCAAAAACTTGTTTCTTACTATGATTATCTTTTATGCTTTACTTTTGTTATTTGATAGTGGCCATTCCATAGTTCAAAGATGCGTTTCGTCGTATATAGGATGGAAAAACTACCCAGAATTATTAGATGTATTTTCTTTCAACTATTTTCAAACTACGGATTTTTATTATCCTCTTCTCATGAGTATGTTCTTTGCCTTACTAACATTTGGTCTGGTTTATTTCTGTTATAAAAATAAAGAGAGGTTGTTGATTGATAGTGAAAGAAATTAGACTTTATACAAAAAATGATACTGGGTTTCTTTTGACATTACTTTCTATTGTAGCTTTTGAGATTTTGAATTTACTAAGTGTTATCGATAATAAGATTCATTATGATTTAGCAAGTTTCCTTTCTTTGAATCTCGATTCGATTCAGTTTCCTGTTTTTTTAATCATGATTTATATGACGATTCAGGTATGTAGATATCATGATTTAGATACGGTATGGATTTTGCGATATCAAAACCGTCGGCATTATATAGGAAGACTTTTTAAAAAGTTCTGGATTCATAATAGTATTGTTTACTTTTTTATCATCCTGATTACTTGTCTTATTTCCTATATCACTTTTCTAATGGCGGGATCAAATAATTCTCTTTTCGTGAAGACGTATTTACAGGGTTTAGGAATTTGGTATTGTCTATTTCAAACGATAGAATATTTTCTCTTAATGCAATTATTACTTAGTATATTTGTCCTTTTATTAAAATACTTGCCGAAGATTATTTCTTATTTGTCACTGTTGGTTATTTTGTTTTTGAGTTTTTCACCTCTTGAAAATGTACCAATCCATAGCATAAAAGATATCATTTTAACCCCCAATGGATATTTTTACCAGCAGCGTTTTTCTAGCTTTTTATTACAAATAGAACTAAGTATTATCTATTTCATCTTTTTAGGTTTTCTAGTTATCTTGTTATATAGACTTTTACGTCATCGAAAGTTTGATATTGGATAGGAGGATTTATGAAAATTGAAGTAAAAAATGTATCGAAAAAGTTTCAAAAAAATGAAGTTTTAAAAGAGACGAATATCGTTTTTGAAAGTGGTAAAATTTATAGTTTAGTTGGTCGAAATGGAAGTGGAAAAACGGTTCTTTTGAAGCTTTTATGCGGCCTTTATTATCCGACAGAGGGAGAGATTTTATTTGATGGAGTCAATTATTTAAAAGAGGGCGGTTTTCCTAAAAGTTTAGGAGCTTTAATTGAAAATCCTTCTTTTATCGATTCGATGACTGGTTTAGAAAATTTGGAAATGCTTGCTAAAATCAATAAAAAGATTGGTAAGCAAGAAATTTTAGAGACGTTAAAATTAGTAGGGCTTTATGAAGAACGCAATAAACTTTATTATAAATACTCTTTGGGAACGAAGCAAAAGTTAGGTTTAGCGCAAGCATTTATGGAAAATCCGGATATTCTTATTTTGGATGAACCATTTAACGGGATTGAAGAAGAGACGGTAGAGCGATTAAGAAACTACTTGTTAAAGCTTAAAGAGGAAGGAAAATTGATTATTCTATCAACGCATATCAAAGAAGATATTGAAAAAGTGACAGACGTTCTTTACCGTGTTGATCAGGGCGTGATTAAGAAAGTAGGCTAATGCCTCTTTTTTTGACTGCTAGTGCTCTTTGTGATAAAATACAAATATTTGTGGGAGGGCACTATGAAAAGTTTATATGAATATGAAGTTTTAAATTGTGTTTTTTATCGTTCCGAAAAAATTTTATTCTATCTTGAGCGCAGAATGAAAAGAGGGGAGACGTTAGACCCATTAGATCAAGAAGCTATCGCTCAAACGATTCTCCATGCTCTTGTCGATACAGGAGAGTTAGATCCTAAAAAAGAGGGACTTCTTTTTTCAAAACTTGCGATTGCTCCTTTAGGCGATGAGACGATTTGTTATCAAAAGCATCCTTTTGTTATGGGGATTCCTCTTGCTTTAAAAGAAAAAATGAGACATTCTTCTCTTACGATTACTGGTGGAATACCGATTTCTCTTCATGCAGCAAGACCTGCATCACAAGTACATTTTTGTATTTATGATGCTAATACTGCCCTTAGTTTTTTATTTTCCGAGTTTTCTTTTATCACTTGTTCTTATGATTCTCCAACAAGAGAGGGAAAAAGAGCGAATAAACGTCCTTTTTTAAAAGCGGATTTAGAGGGTGTGTTCTATCTATTTGATCTTCTTACGAAGAGAGTATTTTCCTATGATGAGTTTTTAATGCGCTATCATGTTACGATAGAAAATAGTATCTCTAACCAAGAATTTTCAAAAGAACAGCAAAAACAATATCAAGAGATGATAGCAAGGGATAATACTCACTATCCAGATTTTCTTGCTTTTACCGCTTCTTTCTTTGATGCTTTTAAAGCGATACCAGATATGGAAGAATTTCTCTTTGAGTTAGAAGAGAGTAAAAAACACTTCCCAGAAGCTTTTTTAGAATCGGAAAAAATCAAACAAGAAGTTGCTTTAGAAAAAGCGAAAATGGCAATTTTTACAAATAACAAAATTTCTTCTTAGGAAGTAAGACCATACAATTTTGTTTGCACTATCCTACTATATTTGGTATAATGGGTATGGTGAGAAAAGTGTTTAGAGATAATAAAAAACAGGTGGATAATAAAACCCTAAACGAGGTTTTAAATCTAACAAAAAAAATATTAAAAGTTCTTTTAATTTTATTAATCATTTTAATTTCTTGGGTAGGAATTGTTATCTTACGAGAATTAAAAGTGGTCAGTTTAATCGTAACTGTATTAGAAATATTAAGCCCACTTTTTATAGGAATTGTCATTGCTTGGCTTTTCCATCCGTTTGTAAAATGGATGCAGAAACACGGCGTAAAACGGTTCTTTGGTGTTCTGATTTCCTATTTCCTATTGCTTGGCGGAATTGCACTTTTTATGGGAACTTTGATTCCTGTTTTATATGAACAGATTATCGATTTTGTAGGAACCATTCCATCGCTTTTTAATACGATTGAAGAGTGGATTAATCATCTTTTTGCTCGCTTTGAAGTAATTGATGCTATTGATATTGAGAATTTTAAAAGTACGTTATTCTCACAGCTTGAGACATTCGGGAATGGTTTATATGAGTCTTTACCAGATCTTATTGTCAATGTGGGAAGTTCTATTATTTCCGTCTTTAGTGTTTTAGTAGTAGGACTTGTCATTGGTTTCTTTTTACTCCTTAGTTTTGATAATGTAGAAGAGACATTTATCTATCTTTTTCCTCAAAACTGGCGTAAAGATGCCGATTATCTTTTTGGAAAAATTAATCAAACCTTAAAAAATTATATTCGGGGAGTACTTATCGATGCATTTGTCGTTTTCATTATCTGCTCTATAGCTTTTAGTTTTGTTGGTCTAAGAGCACCATTACTCTTTGCTATTTTCTGTGCGATTACGAATGTTATTCCTTATATTGGACCTTATATTGGAGCAGTACCTGCTTTAATTGTTGGATTTTCTATGAACCCTACGATTGGTCTTTTAACGCTTGTTTCTATTGTCGTTATTCAATTCTTTGAGGGAAACTTCTTACAGGAATATATCATGAGTAAATCGACAAAATTACACCCCGTTACCATTATTATTGGATTATTGATTTTTGAGCATTTATGGGGAATTATCGGTATGGCCCTTTCCGTACCAATTATTGCTGTTTTAAAAATTTTATGGAATTTTGTAGGAGAAAAATATCGTCTCTTTCAAGAACAGGAAAGATTAGAGGAGGAAGAATGAAAAAAGTAGTAGCGATTGTAGGAATGTGTGGAAGCGGTAAATCAGTAGCTTCCTCTTTATTAGAATCTTTAGGATGGAAGAAAGTTTACTTTGGTGGAGTGACCATGGAAAAATTAAAAGAAGCGAACCTAGAGGTTACTCCGGAAAATGAGAAAATGATGCGGGAAGGACTTCGCAAGGAACTCGGTATGGGTGCTTATGCGAAAATCTTACTTCCTCGAATTAAGGAATATAGTGAAGAAGAAAATACGGTTTTAGATGGCCTTTATTCTTGGGATGAACTAAAAATTCTAAAAGACGAATTAGGAGATCAATTAAAGGTGATTGCTGTTATTGCCGATAAAGAATTACGGTATAGTCGTCTTGCTTGCCGGGAGGTTAGACCACTAACAAGAGAACAAGCGATAGCAAGAGATATCGCCGAAATTGAAAATTCCGCTAAGGGAGGACCTATCGCTTATGCGGATTATTATATCGATAACAATCATGATATTGATGCCTATCACAAAAGATTGCTATCCATCTTAGAACAAATATAGAGGGTGATGAATTTGAATTTAAAAGATTACTATATAGATTTTTTTGTAAGACATGGTCATAAGCAGATTCCTTCTGCGCCTGTTGTTCCAGAAAATGACCCTAGTGTTTTATTTAATACGGCTGGTATGCAGCCTTTAATTCCTTATTTGATGGGACAACCTCATCCTTATGGTACGAGATTATGTGACTATCAAAAATGTATCCGTACCAATGACCTAGATTCTGTTGGAGATACGACTCATCATACATTCTTTGAAATGTTAGGAAACTGGAGTTTAGGGGATTATTTCAAAGAAGAAAGTATTAGTTGGAGTTTCGAATTTTTAACAAAAGACTTGAATATTCCGGTTAATCGTTTAGCGGTTACGGTATTTGCTGGGGATGATACAATTCCATTTGACGAGGAAAGTTACGAGAAATGGTTAAGTTTAGGAATTCCTAAAGAAAGAATTGCGAAAACTGTTTCTGATAACTTTTGGATAGCAGGAGAATCAGGACCTTGTGGACCAGATACGGAGATTTTTTATTTCCGTAGTGAGGAAGAAATTCCAGAAGTTTTTGATCCAGAAGATAGCCGCTGGGTAGAAATTTGGAACAATGTATTCATGCAATATCATAAGAATCAAGATGGAAAAGTAACGAATCTTCCTCATAAGAATGTCGATACCGGAATGGGCGTTGAAAGAACAACAGCTATCTTGGAGGGAGTAAACGATAACTATTTATCTAGTATTTGGAAAAAAGTGATAGAGAAAATCTCTTCTATTTCTGGTCTTCCTTACGAGGGAGAATATCAAAAGTCAATGCGGATTATTGCGGATCATATTAGGACGGCTGTTTTTATCAGTGCTGACCCAGCGGGGATTAAACCAAGCAATACCGATCAGGGATATATCTTAAGAAGATTAATTAGAAGAGCTATCCGTCATGCCAAAAAATTAAATATTCCAATGGACTCTAATTGGGAAGTGGAACTTGCTTCCGTTATCCTAGACCAATATGCTAGCTATTATCATGAATTAGAAGAAAATCGTGGAGTTGTTTTAGAAGTCTTAACGAATGAGAAAGAAAAATTCAATCGAACACTTGAAAAGGGATTAAAAGAATTTGAAAAAGCCCTTCAAAGAAATCATTCTATTGATGATCTTACCGCTTTTCACCTATATGATACCTATGGATTTCCTATTGAACTTACCGTGGAACTCGCTAGTGAAAGAGGTATTTCGGTAGATGAAGCGGGATTTGAAAAGCGTTTCAAGGAACACCAAGAATTATCAAGAACGGCATCTGCTGGTAAATTTAAAGGTGGTTTAGCTGGAAATGGGGAAATTGAGACGAAATACCATACTGCTACCCATTTACTAAATGCAGCTTTAAAAGAAGTTGTTGGAAAAGACGTTCACCAAAAAGGAAGCAATATTACAGCAGAAAGAATGCGGTTTGATTTTAGTTGTGATCATAAATTGACAGAGGAAGAAAAAAGAAAAGCAGAAGACCTTGTCAATGCTTGGATAGAAGAAGGACTAGAAGTTCAAGTAGAAGAGATGAAAAAGGAAGATGCGATTGCTAGTGGAGCAGAGTGTATGTTCCTAGAAAAATATCCAGATATTGTAACCGTTTACTCTATTGGGACGGTTTCGAAAGAATTATGTGGGGGACCACATGTTAAAAATACACGGGAGCTAGGTCATTTTAAAATTATCAAGGAAGAGGCTTCTAGTGCCGGTGTAAGACGAATCAAAGCTGTCTTAGAATAGGAGAAATTATGAAAGAAAGTACGTTAAAAGTAATTATTGTGGTGCTCATAGGCCTTATTGGTCTTGTTGCGATTGCTACTTCTTTAAAAGAAAAAAAAGAAGTTCCTAATGCTTCTGACGCCCTTAAATTTAAAGAAGAATATGAATCTTACAACAACCAAGAAAATAGCTCTAAAACGGCTCGTTATTTAGAACTTGATATTCCAGAAGAAAATCCAATGAAATATGCCAGTTTAAAAGAGGTTATGAATGTTTTAGATCATGGGACGGCGATTCTTTATTTTGGAAGACCTACATGTCCATGGTGTAGAAATGCCGTTTCCGTTTTAATTGATGCTGCTAAAGAAGTAGGCATTAAAACAATCTATTATTTTGATATGGATCAAATTAAAAATGATTGGAAAGTAGAAGATGGCAAGGTTGTAAAATCGAAAGAAGAAAAAGAAGGATATTATGACCTATTAAAGGCTATGGATGAATACCTTACGAACTATACGATTACAGATAGTGAGGGTAATGTTTTCGATGTAGGAGAAAAAAGAGTCTATGTTCCAATGGTTGTCTGCGTAAAAGAGGGAAAAATTTTAGATGCCCATATTAGTACGGTTGATTTAAATGAGGGACAAACTTCCTATGACCCTCTTACTTCTTCTCAAAAAGAAGAATTATCTAAAATTTATGTTGATTATATGAAAGAAGTAGCGGGGGATACTTCTTGTGATGAGGCTTGTGAATAATGAACTATCAAGAGGTCCAAGAAGAACAGTTAAAGAGTTTAGATAGAAGAGATACCAAATCTCTTCTTCTTCATGCTTGCTGTGCGCCTTGTAGTAGTTATGTTTTGGAATACTTAAGTAACTATTTTGAAATTACAATTCTCTACTATAACCCTAATATTTATCCTTTAGAAGAATATCAAAGGAGATTTCAAGAATTAAAACATTTTCTAGAAAGAGTAAATTATCCTCATCCTGTTCATTTAGAAGAGGCAAGATATCAACCAGAAGAATACGAGCAGGCTATTTCAGGTCTTAAAAATTTAGGGGAAAGAAGTAAAAGGTGTTACGAATGCTATCGCCTTCGGATGGAAGAAGCAGCTTCTTATGCCGCTAGTCACTCTTTTGACTATTTTACAACAACTTTATCTATTAGCCCTTATAAAAAGAGTGATTGGATTAATGAAATTGGGGAGGCCCTAGAAAAAAAATATGGTGTTTCTTATCTAAGAGCTGATTTTAAGAAGAAAAATGGTTATAAACGTTCTTTAGAACTCTCCCGGGAATATCAACTATATAGACAAGAATATTGTGGATGTGAGGCATCGCTAAAAGAGCGCAAGAAAAAAGAGGAGTAATCCTCTTTTATTGATCTTGGCAAGTAACACCAACCGATACTAACATGGCTTTTAAAGATTCTACTGTAAATTGATTATCCTCATTTAGGTAAACTTTTAAAGATTCATTATCTCCCGCAAGGGTTTCACTATCTAAAGCGGTATAATCAATGGTAGTAGTAACTGTTAATTTATTTCCTTCTGCTTTTAGCGAAACGTCATAGCCATCATACTGTGCCATTTTTTCATTGTTATCTTCGTAGTTGTCTTCTAATTCTGTTAGAATTTTTTTATCGTTAGAAGAAGCAACTTGTATACTCATGAGTTTAGTGGCTATTCCCTTTTCATCACCAAAGATAGCAAATTTTGCGCCCGTTACATAACCTTGTTCTAGGTTGGTATCATCATCTATTGTACAAACTACTTTCGCACCACTTGTATCTAGTGTAATCTGATTAGATAACTCAGTTTCTAGATTTTCTTTCTTTTCTTCGCAACCAGATAAAAGGAGAACAAGAACTCCTAACCATAACCAATTTTTTTTCATATCATCACCATACTCATTATACCATAAATTAAGGGAACGTCAAAGAAAAAAGTTCCGTTGCGCATTTTTCTATTTGTTGATATAATAACATTGGTGATGATATGAAAATTTTAATAGCAACAGAAAACAATGTAAAAGTAGAAGCCTGCAGAAATGCCTTTGAGACCTATTTTGAGGATGTTGAAGTAATTGATGTTTTTGTTCCTTCTGAGGTAGGAGATATGCCTTTAAATGATGAGATTGGGGCGGGAACCCATAATCGTATTCGAAATTTAAAGAAATATGCGAAGGAACAAAACCTAGATATAGACTATTATGTAGCTGTAGAATCTGGTATTAATAATTATTTTAAATCTTGGATGATTACGAGTGTTGCGGGTATCGAGTCTAAAGAGGGAATAGAAAGTTATGCTACTTCTCCTAGTTATCCTATTCCTACGAAATATGTAGATGAGATTATCAATGAAGGATTAGGAGTAGTGATGGATAGGATATTTGCAGAAGATGACTCTACCCATCATAAAGGTGGGATTGGCTTTTTAACGCATGGTAAAATCACAAGAAAACAGTTGATTCAAGAATCTTTTATGATGGCCCTTATTCGCATTATTAATAATAATTGGTAAAATTTCA
This sequence comes from uncultured Bacilli bacterium, assembly GCA_947632115.1. Classification (GTDB taxonomy): domain Bacteria; phylum Bacillota_I; class Bacilli_A; order RF39; family UBA660; genus UBA5578. The sequence goes on along the minus strand of CANROB010000003.1, from coordinate 30,476 downwards.
CATCCTTTTCATATTTCTATTCTATAATGAATTTGTTAGCTGAAAGAGATAAGTGTGAAATACTCCTCTCACTTGTTGCTTTTCTACTACAAACCTTATTAACAATTTCTTGTTAATACTCCAGCTAACGAAAAAAGGAATAGAAATATTCCTTTTTTCACGCAATATTCATAAAAATAAAGTACAGTAAAAATGAGGTGGAATATGACTGTTTTAGTAGTGGATGACGAAGAGCTTATTCGTGACGTGATTCGCGAATACTTGGAAAATGAGAAATATGAAGTATTAGAAGCATCTGATGGAGAAGAGGCCATTCAGATTACTTCCAAGAAAAAAGTAGATCTCATGATTTTAGATATTATGATGCCTAAAAAAGATGGGTATACCACTTTAAAAGAGATTAGAAAAGATAAAAATATCCCTGTGATTATGCTTTCTGCTAGAAAAGAAGAATACGATAAATTATTGGGGTTTGATTTAGGAATTGATGACTATTTAACCAAACCTTTCTCTCCACGGGAATTACTAGCCAGAGTAAAGGCTGTTTTGCGTAGAAATCGCGAGATAGAAATTTATCAAGTAGGAGATTTTTGTCTTGACTTTAAAGGACATCTTTTAAAAATTGAAGGAAAAGAAGTAAAACTAACCCCTAAAGAGTATGAATTACTTATCTATTTTATCCAAAATGAACATATCGCTTTATCCAGAGAACAACTCTTAAATCAGGTATGGGGATATGATTTTTATGGGGATGATAGAACCATTGATACCCATATTAAAATGCTTAGAAATAATTTGGGAAAATACCGGGATTGGATTGTTACGGTAAGAGGAATGGGATATAAATTTGAAAGCGACGAAAAAGTCTCTTCGTAGTAAAATTTGGCTTTTCTTCTTTTTCTTTTCCCTTTTTATTTTAGCGTCTCTTTGGTTAGTGGAAGTCCTTTTTTTTGATACCTATTATGAATTTCATAAAAGTTCTGAATTAAAAGCAATTGTCGATGAAATCCCAGAACTTTATGGCCAAGAAGATTTTTATGAAAAACTAGATTCTCTTGCCTATGATGAGGGCATTTGTATTTCCATTGAGAAAAATGGATATCAGGCCTATCACTCTATGAGTTTTAATCGAGGCTGCATTATTCAAGGAAGTGACCTTTACCGGAAAGATTTTGTCGAAAGTGATGAGACTATCAAGGCTTACCGGGTTGAAAACAAAAAATATAATAATGAGGTTCTAATTTATGCCTTGAAACTAAATTCTTATACCCAGGCTTATTTTAGTGTTTCGATGGAACCCCTAGATTCGGCAACACATCTTTTAAAAAAGCAACTTTCTATTATTTCTGTCCTTGTCATGGCTCTTTCTGTTTTAGTTTCTTTTTATCTAGCGAAAAACATTTCTAAACCCATAGAAAAAATGAGTTCTTTAGCTATTTCTATGACCAAAGGAAATTATGATGAGCACTTCCAATCTAATACAGATATTAAAGAAATTCAAAACTTGGAAAATAGTTTGGATCAAATGAGTCAAGAATTTTTGAAAACAGAAGAATTACGAAGAGATTTAATGGCCAATGTCAGTCATGATTTAAAAACCCCTTTAACAATGATCAAAGCTTATGCGGAGATGGTAAGAGATTTAACTTATAAAGATAAGAAAAAAAGAACGGAGAATCTCAATGTCATTATTGAGGAAAGTGAGCGCTTGAATGCGTTAGTAGATGATATTTTGACGCTTTCTAGTATGCAAGCAGAAACAATCCCATTAGAAAACACGGAATTTTCTTTAAATACCATGATTCTTTCTATTTTAGAGAAGTATCAAGTTCTTTTAGAAAAAGAAGAGTATCAGTTCCTTTATGAGGAAAAGGAAGTATCTGTCTTAGCCGATAAAAAAAGAACAGAACAAGTCATTTATAATCTTTTAAATAATGCGATTAATTATACCGGGGATGATAAAACCGTTTGTATTCGTGTCATTGAAAAAGAAGATACTGTAAGAGTAGAAATAGAAGATTCAGGTCCCGGAATTCCTGATGAAGAAATTCCAAATATTTGGAATAAGTATTATCACTCTTCTAAAAAGCATAAAAGGAATCGTGTTGGGACTGGATTAGGTCTTGCCATTGTGAAAAAAATATTAGATGGATATCATCTTCCTTATGGAGTTATTTCTGCTACCCCACATGGCTCTATTTTCTATTTTGAATTAAAAAAGAGTAGTGGGCAATCAAACAAGTAATTTTACTTGTTTTTTTGCTTATAAGTGTGATACAATATTAGTGTTGAATAGGAGAGATTTTATGCGGGAAAATGGGTTTAGTTTAGTGGAATTGTTAGCGGTTTTAGTTCTTTTAAGTGTGATTATCTTAGTTGCGTTTCCAAGTATTTTAGGAGCTATTAAAAAATCAGATAGCGAGATTACTGAAGCTACTAAAGAACTTTTGATTGCCAATGCCAAAACGTATGTGAACGATACGCAGCCTAGTGGGGCAACAGGATGTGTTTTAGTACGTACCTTAATAGATAATAACTATACAGAAGCACCTATTCCTAATGCTTCAGAAGAGACTTCTAAAAATATTGAAGATCATTGGGGTATTCGTTACGAGTTTAATGCCAGTACCGGAAAATATACTAATTTTTCAGTTAGTGAGACAGGATGTTAGAACGTTTAAGTCTTCTTGTTGGCGAAGATAAAATCGAAAAATTACATGGCACTCGCGTTTTAGTAGTTGGTGTTGGGGGAGTAGGCGGTTATGCTGTTGAAGCGCTTGCTAGATCTGGCATTGGATACCTTTATTTAATAGATCATGATACTGTAGAAGAGTCAAATATCAACCGACAGATTGTTGCTTTAAAAAGTACCCTTGGAAAATATAAAGTCGATGTTTTAAAAGAACGAATAGAAGATATGGGATTAGGTACAAGGGTAGATGTATCTTATGAATTTCTTACCCAAAACAATTTAGATAACTATCTAGAGAATATCGATTATGTGGTAGATGCCTGTGATACTTTAAAAACAAAGTTTTCTCTTATCGAATCATGTCTAGCTAGAAATATTCCATTTATCTCTTGTATGGGAACAGGAAATAAACTAGATCCTTCGCAATTAGAAATAACAGAACTTGAAAAAACAAGCTATGATCCTTTGGCTAAAAAACTTCGTAAAATGGTAAAAGATGCGAAATTAAAAGGGAAGATTATGGTAGTTTCTAGCAAGGAAGCAAAACAAGTTCAAAATGAGAAAGTAATTCCTTCTAACTCTTTTGTTCCGGCAACTGCAGGTATGCTTTGTGCGAGTTATATTGTTCGAAAAGAAATAGAGGATTAGATGTCTATGGAAAGATTAAATAAGGATTTAAAGAGTTTTACAGGAAATGTTCTTTGTATTGGAGTGACGGATCAAAAAATCATTCGTCAATTGATGAAAAATTCTAAAATTAGCCTCTATTCCATTGACCGAAATCCCCATAAAGGATTATTCTCTCGAAATAAAAAAGCAAAATTGAATGGCAGCCAGAAAATTAATATGAAAAAATTACGGAAAAAATTTAAAAAGAAATCAGTTGATTACATCGTTTGTAACCTCAATGAAATCTATGATTATTTTAAATATTTTCTTTATGACAGTGTTTATATCAATCGAAAAAAACTCTATCTTTATGGAAGTTCAAAATATATTGATTCCAAGGTTTTAGCGAAGCGCTTTGAAAGATATCATGCAAAAACGTTTGTGGAAACGATTGGAGAAGAGTTTTTGATTATTATTCATAACGAAAAGAGTTTTGGCTCTTTTTGGAAAGCCAAATGGTATCTTTTGGTGGATACATTTCATAATTTAGGAGATATGATTTCTCAAGCATTAATTAGTTAGAGGTGATCTATGAAAGTAATTGTTAGCGATTTTGATGGTACCTTATATGGAAAAGATTTAGAAGAAAATGTAAAAGCAATTCATGATTTTGTTCGTCATGGCAATAAATTTATTATTGCAACAGGACGGGCTATGAATTATTTAGCGGAAGATCTCAGTATGATTGATGTCGAATGTGAGTATTACATTTGTAATGATGGAGCTGTCATCTTTGATAAATATTTTAATGTCTTATATCGGAAAGATATCAAACAGGAACTAGTAAGACCTATTTATTATGCCCTAAAAGATGATGAAAATATGATTGAGACTTTTATTGATACTTCTCATGGATATGTTACGGATACGAGTAAATGTGCAAATGGAATCATTGCAAGGCCATATAACCGTGAAGAAGCTCTGCAAACACTAGATACTATTTTGCGTAAATATCCTGATGTCAATGGTTATATGAGTACCAATTGGATTAATCTTTTTGATAAGTCTGTCTCAAAAAAGAATGCTATTGATTATTTAGCGGAGACTTACCACTATGATAAAAAAGATATTTATACGATTGGCGATGGTTTTAATGATTATGCGATGATTGAAGCTTATCAAGGATATACTTTCCCAGGTTGCTCGGAAGATTTATTGAAAGTCTCTAAAGGAACTGTTAAAAATATAAAAGAACTGATTGAACAAATAGAGGAAGAATAGTAATTCTTCTTTTTTTGTGACATATTTTTTAGGAAGGATAGAGTATATAAATAGTGAGGAGGGATTATGACAAAACGATTTGAATCGAAGAAAAGATTAAAAAAGAAATGGCTTATTGAATACTTTTTCTTGCTCTTATTTACGTATTTACTGATTAAGTTTTGTATTTATACCCTAGTAGATACCTCACCAACGTCTTATTTTAGTGTGAAGGATTTAGGAAAGTCTTTTTATGAAAAAGTAAAAGAAAATACGATTAATCAACCAACCGTTCTTCTTAGTTATCGGGGACACGCAAAACCGATAAAAAAGGTAATTTTTGCATCTACCAATCCAAAATATCCGAAAGTATATCTTTATAGTACCCATAATGAAGAGACATATGCGGGAAAAGAATCTATCACGGAGGCCTCTTTAGCATTTCAAAAATCCTTAAAAGAAAAACAAGTAGATGTTACTTTAGAGGAACAAAACATTCAGGAGTTTGTTCGGATGAATAACTATGCCTATTATGAAAGCTATAAGGTAAGTCGTATCTTTATTTTAGATGCCTTACAAAAATCTTCTTATGATCTTGTGATTGACCTACATCGAGATGCGGTTAGTAAAAAATCTTCTACTATAGAAAGAGATGGCAAAAGTTATGCGAAAGTCTTATTTGTAATTGGCGGGAAAAACGTTACCTACGAAGCCAATTATGCTGTGGCAGAAAAGATAAATGCTCTTTTAGAGGAACAATTTCCAAAACTGAGTCGTGGCATTCTTCTTCAAACAGGGTCGAATGTAAATGGTATCTATAATCAGGATTTAGGGCCCAATATGATTTTAATCGAATTAGGGGGAAATCAAAACACTTATGAAGAGGTTCAAAATACCATATCTATTTTAGCCTCTGTGATTGGAGAATATTTATATGGAAAAGAGGTATAAAGTATTCCGGTGGCTGTTTTTATTTTTCTTTGTGATTTTCTTGACCCTTTATTTTTCGGGAGTAACAGGATATTATGAATACCAAAATTATCAAAAAATGACGATGACAGAAGAGCAGATTAAACAGTTTGAGCAAGATGTGAAAGATGGAAAAGAAGTAGATGTGAAAGACTATTTAAAAAATCAAACAAAGGATTATCAAAATGGCTTTACCAAAGTAGGTGTTAAAGTATCCACAGGAATTAGTAAAGTAGTAAAAATGGGGGTAATGAAAGTTTTTGGAACAATCTCTAGTTTCGTTACTTCGTAAAGTATGATATAATGTATGTGGTGATAATATGTTATTAAAGAAAAAGAATTGGTGGATCTGGATTGTTCTATTTTTTGTGATGGGAAGTTTTGACAAGTTATTTTTATCTTATCTTTTAGGAAATTATGAAGAAGATGCTTGGTATATGCAAGCAAAGTATTGGATTATAGGAACGATTTTCTTCTTCTTTCCTGTTGTGGTGATGGCTTTTGTCTTTGCTATTGAAATGACTACGAAAGCAGCCTTTAAATTAGAGGTTCCTTTCAAAGAAATCTATTTATCGCCTTTTATATGGATTCTTTGTTTTATCGTTCCTGTTGTTGGTTGGATAGCATTTTTCCTTCTTATCGTTTATCTAAATATCGCTATTTTAGTAAAACTAGCTTGCGGTAAAGGGGAAAAATATTTAAAAATAGAAGAAAAATAATTTGCATGTCCTGAGATTTGTGTTACAATAATAACATATTCAGGGAGGTAAATATGGAGAGAGAAATTTTGAATATAGCAATTAGTGGAGAAGAAAAAAATAAAAATGAAATTATTTATAATAATGTAGTAGATGCGATGGATCATTTAAAAATGCCAAAAGAGGATCAAATTGAATATCTAAAGACGAAATTATCCACCATGGAAAGTGAATATCAAAATAGTGTTGCCATTTTAATTACGGTTGTCATTTCTCTTTTGTTATTAGGTTTAGGTATTTATTTGGTAGCTAGTGAGCAAATCCTTTTAGGGACAATCTTAATCCTTTTAGCGTTTGTTATGACGATACTAAAACTTTTATTTACATTGCGCAAATATACCTCTATTCGTTCTAAAAAATATATAGAATTAGAGTCTTTACGAAACAATTTAAATTCTATCTTAAAATAAGAGGAAATCCTCTTATTTTTTTGTTTTCTGTTCTCATTTTTAGGTTCTTATGTTAAAATAATACTAGGTGATTGGGATGGAACAAATGACGAGAAGTGAATTACGAAAAAAGATTATGACAATTCTCTATCAAATGGAAGTTTATCAGAGTAATCATATTGAATATGATGTTGATTCTGTTATGGCAAGTGTTCTAGAAATCGAAAACGAATTTGTGAAAAATTCTGTTTATGGGGTTATTACAAATCAAGAAGATATTGATAAAACGGCCAATCAATATTTAAATAAGTGGACTATTGACCGTTTAGGATTTACAGATCAAGCTATTTTAAGGTTAGGTATCTATGAATTACTTTATACAGATACTCCTGAAGTGGTAGCCATTAATGAGGCAATTGAACTAGCGAAAGATTATAGTGATGATGATGTTCGAAAAATGATTAATGGTGTTTTAGATAAAGTATATCATCATAAGGTGGATCATGAATCAAACTCCCACTAAGTATCTAACAGTAACGGCAATTAACCGCTATTTAAAAGATCAGTTTGATCGGAATGAGCATCTTCGTATGGTTTTTTTAAAAGGGGAAATCTCTAATTTTAAGGGACATACGAGTGGACACTTCTACTTTTCTTTAAAAGATGAAAATAGTAAGATTAATGCCATTATGTTTAGTCGCAATGCCTCAAAGTTAACTTTTCAACCAGCTGATGGAATGAAAGTATTAGTCACAGGACGCATTAGTGTCTATGAGCAAAGTGGTAGTTATCAAATTTATGTAGAGGAAATGGTAGAAGATGGAATTGGTAATCTCTATGTCGCTTTTGAAAAATTAAAGCAGGATTTAGCTAAAGAAGGATTATTTCAAGCAGAACATAAAAAACCAATCCCTAAGTATCCTACGAAAATAGGAATTGTAACCGCACCAACGGGGGCCGCTATTAGAGATATTTTATCTACCATAAAAAGGCGGTATCCTCTTTGTGAAACGATTCTTTTTCCTAGTCTTGTTCAAGGAGAATATGCTGCTCCAGATATTGTTCGAAACATTAAAAGAGCTGCCAGTTATGATATCGATGTTTTAATTGTTGGACGTGGTGGAGGATCTATTGAGGATTTATGGGCATTCAATGAAGAGATAGTCGCAAGAGCTATTTATGATTCCGAAATTCCTATTATTAGTGCTGTTGGCCATGAAGTAGATTTTACGATAGCAGACTTTGTTGCTGATAGAAGAGCCCCTACACCAACTGGAGCTGCTGAAATGGCTGTTCCTAATGTCGTTGACCTAGAAAAATATCTTCATCAGTTAGAGATTCGTTTAGAAGAAGCGATTATTAAGAAAGTAAAATATCAAAAATTGGTATTAGAATCTTTTAAAAGTTCCTTTGTGATTAAAAGTCCTATGATTTTATTTGATCATAAAAGACAAGCTTTAGATTTATTGCATACGAGATTAGAAGAAGGGATATCTTCCTATTTAGTGGGAAAAAGAACCATCTTAGAACAAATGAAAAAACATTATTTATTAAAAAATCCGAAATTGCTTTATGAAGGTAGAATAGAAGAGTTAAGCCAAGATAAAAAAACGTTAACCAAAGGAATGATAAACTTATTATCAAAGCAAAAAGTTCTCTTGTTACACGATTTACAAAAATTAGAACTAGTAAATCCTCTAGGCGTATTAAAACGAGGATATAGTATGTCTATGCAAGAGGGAAAAATTGTTCGGGATATAACATCTTTAAAAGAGGGAATGCCACTTCAAGTTCGGTTTGTAGATGGCGTTGTCGATACCAAAATAGAAAAAATAGAGGAGAGGGAATATGGCAAAAGAGACGAAAGAAAAATTTGAAGATAAAATGAAAGAACTAGAAGAAATTATTCAGGAATTAGAAAATGGAGAAATTGATCTAGATTCTTCCATAGAAAAATATACAAGAGCCATGAAATTAGTAGGCGAATGTGATGAAAAATTAAAGAGTATTGAAGAACAAGTAAATAAAATTGTGAAAGAAGATGGCTCTTTAGAAGAGTTTCATTACGAGGAAGAATAAAAACATCTAAAAATCACCAATTGGTGATTTTTTTTATAAAAAAATAGAACCGAAGTTCTATTTTACAATCCATCCATTAGGAATTTTTCTTTCTCCTACATAGCCATAACCACGAGGATTATTAATTAATTTATTTTCAATAACAAGGGTAGAAGAACCACCACCATCTAGGTTAGCAGCATTATAGGCTTTATATTTTTCTAAAAGGGTAATCATATCTTTAATAGAAATACCATCACTACCGTTAGCGCCTCTTCCATCAATAATGAGGAACAAGACAATTCCATCTTTTCTTTGAGCAATGGCTGTTCTATTCGCGACTCCCCATCCACCATTTCCTTTTACTTCGGCAGATTTACCATTTACGATTAAGAATGGTCCAAAGGTCATCGCATTCCACATGCCTTCTTTAATAGCTTCGGTTGCACTATCTGAAGTAAGCATTAAAACACCTTCCTTAGTAAATCCAATAAGACCACCACCATGGGTATTTCTTCCTCCAACGGATGCTACTTTTCCATTTTGAATAACAGTACCAGTAGGGATTTCTCTACCTGTTCCATAAGAAAATCCACTCGCATTAATGGCTACTTTGGCATTATTATATTTTGCAATATCGACTAACTTTTGTCCTCCATAACGAGCACTCACTAAGGAGATTCTTTTTGCATCATAGATAACTACTAAAAATCCTTTATAGTCTTTTTCTTCAATTTCTATAACCTTATATAAATCATTTCCTTCATCTCGTTTTAGGATTTGCTCTTCATAGATAGATTCATAAGTATCTTTTTCTTGATTTTCAAAGGTGATTTCTGATACATCTGTACTATCGGATGCTTCAATGACCATATTATTTTTAAGAGCTCTTTCGATATCCTTTTCACTATAAAGAACATTGGCAAAATATTTATGATGTCCTGTTGCTAAAGCCGTTGTGATAAACCAGTTCTTAAATTGTTGATTTGGTCCGTAAACAACGAGAAAGAAAAGAAGGACTAAAATATCAAAGAATCCACAAATCCAAGTAAAGATAGAAATTTTTCGTTTCTTTTTTTTCTTTTTTGCCTCTGATGTTTCCTCTTTCTTTTCTATTTTCCTAGACTCTTTTTTTTCTTCCTTTTCTATCCTTTTGTCTATTTTTTCTATTTTCTTTTTCTTGGTCATTCATTTCCTCCTAAAATATAAGGATTTAAATAATCTCCCGTCCCACTTGCAACAGGAATACTTCCTTTTAGATGAATAGCAGGGCGAATAGCTAATTCCTCTGTTACAGTATTTTCAAATAAAACGTGATTTTCATTAACGGAATAAATACTCATCTCATTACTTATACTAGTTGTGAATAGAAAGGTATTTTCAACTTCAAAAGCAAAAGGATCGGCGATAGATAAGAAACCAACAGGAAGAGTGACTCTTTTTTCTAAAGCAGAACGATAATTATTATCTTTTAAAGAGTAATTTCCTGCGTAGAAGTTTCCGCTTACAAGATAATCCCTGTTTTTTAAAGAATGGTAATAGGTATTGTTGAGGTAATAAAGAAGTTCTTCTCGATTTAAAGAAAAATCATTATCGTAAAGAGAAAAACGCATAAGAAGACAATCTTCCCCATCTTTGATACATTCTTCACTCACTACTTTTACTTTATGATTTTCCTTAGATACTACTTTCCATAAAGTATCATTATAAAGAAGGTAACTTCCTGGATAAATATCCTCAATGGTTTTGATTTCTCTATTATTTAAAAGATATGGGTCATCTGCTGTGCCATTTCCACTCATAATAGCGGTATCACCAGAAATCGTAATGGTTGGACGAATACCATATTTACTGGTATATTCATCATAACTAACTAATCCTTCTTCGGAAACATACCAAGCATGATTAGCATCATAACTATTAGTAGTCCAGAAATTGGTACCATTATTTAAATAACTTTGATTCGCATTGGCTTCTAGGTAATCATAGATACTAAGAAGACCAATTTTATAGTCACTATTTGACTCAAAACAACCAGCAGATTCAATATCAGGAAAACTATCTAAGCATTGTTTAGTGGCAAGAAGTTCTTTTTCCTCTGCCTCTAGAGTGGCTTCAAAAATTCCTGTATTTTTTTCTTCTTCTTGATTGAGCCAAGAAAGAATATAATTGTTTAAAGACCCTCCATACGCTAAAGAGGTAACGGTATCTTCGGTTACTAGGGTGATACTTTTATCTTCATTGATACGAACGATTCTCCATAGATATCCTTTATATTTTACATAGTTATTATTCACATCTCCAACAAAGCGATAAATACCGTTTGTTTCCATAAATGATTTTCTCAAATCGTAGGTGTCATTTTGTTCAATGACCCTGGTTGCTAGATCTAGAGGGGGGATATATGGTTTTTCACTTTCTATTTTATAATAGATTAATCTACCAAGAAAATAAAACCCTGTCCCAAATACAAATAGGACACTAAGTAAGTTAAAAAGGGATTGTTTTTTGAATCGCCATTTTTTCTTTTTCTTTGTTTCTTTCATAATACCTCACTTCTATTACTCAATCTTTTACATTATATCAAAATTTGTATAATTAGACAATCAATTTCTTTACGAATGTCGATTTATGTGGTATGATATTTACGGGAATAGGAGGAAGCAATGGGAAAATTCGACAAGAAAAAATTGAAAAATAACTTTGCTGGCTTATGTGTTATGGGCATCGCTATTTTACTATTAATTGTTTTAGAATCCTTGATTTCTCCGAAAGAAGAGGGTACAAAAGGTTTAGGTAGTGGCGAGGTAGAGTATAATCAATTAGTTATTAATGAACTGATGACCTCGAATAAAGGAGCCTATGCAGATTTAGAAGGAAATACTTTTGATTGGATAGAACTTTATAATGGAACGACGGAAGATATTGATTTATCCGGATATGGTCTTAGTGATGAAGTATCTGGAAGTACCAAATGGATTTTTCCTTCTGTTACTATTAAAAGTAAAGAATATTTAGTCATTTATTTATCTGGTCAGACAAAAGAAGGTTTGTATGCCAATTTTGCTTTAAATAAAGCAGGAAGTGAAACGATTACTTTAAAGAAGAAATCTGGAAAAGTAGTCGATACCGTTAAAACTATCTCATTAGACAAAAATACTACTATGGCAAGGGATGAGAAAGGTTCTTGGATAAAAACTGATGAAATTACTCCCGGATACGCAAATAATGAAGAGGGAAGAAAACAATATCTTGATGGCATAGTAGAAGAAGATTCCCTTGTCATTTCTGAATTCTTACCGGCTAACGAGGGAAATGTTTCTTTTGATAATAGTTATTATAGTTATATGGAAATTTCAAATACCGGTGATAAAGAAGTATCTTTAAAAGATTACTTTGTTTCTAATGATAAAACAAGACCATTTTTATATCGACTACCAGATGTTACATTAAAACCAAATGAGGTTTATCTCGTATATACTTCTGGTTTAGGAAAAGATAATCATGCTGATTTCACGTTAAAGAAAAAAACGGGAACCGTAATTCTTTCTAAGAAAAATAAGATTGTCGATATGATAGATTATGAAGATATCAGTGATGGATTTGCCTACATTCGTCAGTCTCAAGGTTTTAAAGAAGGAGCGAATATTACACCAGGTTATCCAAACACACCTGAGGGCATGAAAGAGTTTTCGAAAAACCACTTAAAAAATCCAGGGGATTTAATCATTAACGAGGTAATGAGTTCTAACCATGAGTATTTAGCGCAAAACGGAGGAGAATATTATGATTGGATTGAACTATATAATAATACCAATCATGATATTACATTAAGCGATTATTCACTTACTAATAATAAAAACAATCCAACACTTTATACCTTACCTAGTGTTACTTTAAAAAGTCATGAGTATTACGTAGTGATGGCATCTGGAGATACTTCTTATAGCAATTCTAAATATCAACATGCGCCTTTTAAGATTTCTCCTGTAGAAAGTATTTACTTATATCAAGATGGAAAAGTGATAGACAGTATCTTTATTGCCAATATTCCAAATGGATATAGTTATGGAAGAGGAACAAATAATGGATTTTATTATTTTTCTAAGCCAACTCCAGAGAAGAAGAATCAAGAAAGTACTACTCAAGAAATTGCTTATGAACCAAATTTAAAAACCAAACCAGGAATTTATAATGATGTTAAAGAACTAGCGGTTACACTAGAAGGATCAGGGACTATATATTATACTTTAGATGGTTCAACACCCACGAAAAATTCTAAGGTATATAATAGTCCTATTCTTTTAAAAAAAACAACCGTTATCAAAGCGATTTCGTATGAAAATAAAAAAAAAGCCAGTGAGGTTGTAACGGGTAGCTATATTATCAATGAAAATCACACTTTACCGGTTTTATCCGTTAGTTTACCACAAAACTCTTTTAGACTTATTAATACCAATCCCAATAATACGACTTTAACAGTCAATGCTCATGCGGAACTTTATGAGAAAGAAAAATCCTTTTCGATTGATTGTGGCTTAAAGTTATTTGGAGGGCAAACCCGTTTTATTGCTAAGAAAAGTTACGCGCTTAAGTTTTCTAAAAAATATGGGCCATCCACTTTAAATTATAAAGTGTTTGATAACCGAGATGCGGTATCTTATGATACGCTTGTTGTTCGAAGTGGTTCCCAGGATAGTGTTGGTAGTATGATTCGGGATGAACTGGCAACCTCTCTTATGGATGATTATGGAACGGTTGATGTTCAAGCCTATAAAGCTGTTGTTCTTTATATTAATGGCGAATACTGGGGCGTTTATTTCTTAAGAGAAAAAGTAAATGAAGAGTTTGTTTCGCATCACTATGATGTTCCTGAGGAGGGAACTAATATTGTTCGTATTGATAACAACGTCAGTGCGGGTAGTGCATCCAATTACAATTCTTTAGTGAATTATGTTCGTAATCATGATTTATCCGTTGACAGCAATTACCAGTATGTTGCTTCTAAATTAGATATCGATAACTTTATCGACTACTGGGTAGGAGAATTATTTACGACAAATAATGATATCGTCAATACCCGGTTTTTCAATAATCCTAAAGTAGATAATGGAAAGATAAAAATGATATTTTATGACTTTGACTATGCCTTTTATAATTATTCTAGAAATTATCAAAATTGGATGCTTGATCCAAATGGTATGGGAGAACATCACTTTAACAACGTCATTTTACGAGGACTTTTCCAAAATAGTACGTTTAAACAACACTTTTTAGAAAGATTATCTTATGGGATGAAAAATGTCTGGTCTAATGAGAATGTGATGTCACGCTATCAAGAATTAGTTGATTTAATCAAACCAGAAATGCAAAGAAATCAAAAACGATGGGGAATGACTTATCAAGAATGGCAAGATAACTGTGAGGAATTAAAAAACTATTTAGAAAAAAGAAGATCTTACTTAGTCAATCACGCTAAAAGTTATTTCCATTTGAGTAGTGAGGAAGTGAAAAAATACTTTGGATAAGAAACAATATCGTCATGAACTAAAATTTATTTTAAATGAGACTGAGGCCAATATTTTAAAATATCGGTTATCGCTTTTGATGGATGTAGATAAAAACTCTGTCAATGAGGATCACACTTATTTTATTCGCAGTCTTTATTTTGATGATGTCTACGATACTGCTTATTATGAGAAAGTAGACGGAGTCGAAGAGCGAGAAAAATATCGCATTCGCATCTATAACCAGGACGATTCTTTTATTCGTCTAGAGAGAAAAGAAAAGAATCGTGATTTAACCTACAAAAAACAGGCAAAAATTACCAAAGAACAATGTCTAAAATTTATGAATGGAGATTTTGACGAAGTCGATTTAGGAGAGGATAGTCTCGTTCGGGAATTTGCCATAAAACAAAAATTAAAGCAAATTCGACCTAGCGTTATCGTAGACTATAAAAGACTAGCGTATACCTATCCTGTTGAGGATACAAGAATTACCTTTGATGAAGAAATTCGTTCTTTAAAGTATGCTAAAAATCTCTTTGATCCTAATCTTCTTTCCTTTGATGTTTTAGAGCCAAAAGAGGTAGTTTTAGAAGTGAAATTCAACAATGCTATTCCTAGTCACATTGCTAGTGTGATTGGAAGTATACCGATGATTCGTCAGGCGGTTTCTAAATTTGCTTTATGTAGAGAGAAGAAGGAGGTATAACATGAGCTTTTTAGATATGATTAAGAAGAGTGTCGTAGAACAATTTACGGGATCTCTTTCTACAGGAGATATCTTTTTCTCCTTAGCAATTGCTTTTTTAGCATCCATTATTATTGCTTACATTTATAAGAAAACCTATACGGGTGTTTCTTATACCAAATCTTTTATATTATCTTTAATATTACTTGCTATGGTAACATCTTTAGTCATTCGTACCATTAACTCTAATTTAGCGCTTTCTTTAGGTATGGTTGGTGCTCTTTCTATTGTTCGTTTTAGAACAGCTATCAAAGACCCAGTAGATACCGTTTTCATGTTCTGGGCAATTACGGCAGGTATTATGTCAGGAGCGGGTCTTTATCTAGTTACTCTTAGCGCCACTCTTATTTTAGGAGTTCTTTATACCGTTTCTTATATGACTTCTTTTCATGGCAAACAAAAATATCTTTTAGTTATTAAAGCCGATAAAGATTTTGCTGAAGAACTTCATCGCTTAATGGATAAAAAGAAAAAATGTTTATTAAAAACAGAATCTTATCATGATGAGACCGTTGAGATGACTTTTGAGTTAGCAAGCAAAGATTGCGTTTCCGAAATGAATAAATTAAAAGAGAAAAAAGCTGTTGAAAGCATTCATTTAGTAAGTATTGATTAGCAGAAGATTCTTCTGTTTTTCTTTTGTAGACGAATAAATAGAGATGTGATATAATGAGGAATAGGAGAAGATGTATGACCTTTTTTGATCAGGAAAAATGGAATCAAAATAAAAAAGGAATTCTAATACTGCTTTTGGTATTAGTCTTTTTTGTGGTCCTAGAAAAAAAATTCACTTTACCACAAAACAAGAATCTTTCTACTATCATTATTAACGAAATTATGCCTTCTAATAAAGGAGCTTATGCAGATAAGGACGGAAACTGTTATGACTGGGTAGAACTTTATAATAGTGGGGAGGAAGATATCTCCCTAAAGGGATACAGCTTATCGGATGGAAACCTTAAAAATGAAGAGGTCTTAGGAGATATCACATTAAAAAGTCATGAATATCTTCTTCTTTATCTTACAGGAAAAGAGATGAGTGACCCTTATTATCTTTCTTTTGCTTTAAATAAGACAAAAGAAGAGCCTTTAATTTTAAAAAATGAGCAAGGACAAGTTATTTCTTCTATTTCTATTCCTAATATTAAGGCCAATCAAACGTATGCCTATCATCATAAAAAATATGCGGAAACATCTTCTATTACTCCTGGATATTCTAATACTGTACCTGGTCGATTAGAATACTTAAAAGATAGAAGAGAGATGAATCAAGATGTTCTTATTACTGAGTTTTTAGTGGATAATGAAGGAATTTATCAAAAGGATGGAGAACTTTATCCTTATATTGAAATTACCAATTTTGGAGAAACTGCTATTTCATTAGGAGATTACTTTTTATCTGATGATAAGGAAAGACCTTTTCAGTACCGTCTTCCTAATAAAACCTTAGAGCCAAATACTTCTTATCTTATCTATCCAACCAAAAAAGATTTAGAAGGACATGCGAACTTTACTTTGGATAAGACCTCAGGCGAGATTCTTCTTTCCAAAAAAAATAAAGTCGTAGAAAGTATCTCTTATCAAGTAACAACAAAAGGATATGCTTTCGTAAGAGAAGAAAATACCTTTTTAGAAACTCCGGAGATTACACCAGGATTTTTAAATAACTTAGCGGGAAGAAAATCCTTTTTGAAGGAAGATAAAAATCCAAACGATTTAATCATTAATGAAGTAATGCCATCTAATGATACTTATGCCAAAGAAAAAAATGGAAAGTATTACGACTGGATAGAACTTAAAAATGCATCAGATAAAACCATTTCTCTTGAAAACTATAGTCTTACTACGAATCTAGAAAGTCCTAATCGGTTTTCTCTTCCTAAAAAGAGCCTAAAAAAAGGAGAAACCATTTTAATCATGGCTTCTTTAGAAACTGTGAAAGGTGCCAAATATATCCATGCTAATTTCCGGTTAAGTGAAAACGAAGGCGTATTTCTCTTTCACGGAAAAGAATTAGTCGATTCTCTTTATATTCCTCCTTTAAAAGTAGGATATAGTTACGGAAGAGGTACTTCTTCTGGACATTACTATTATTCTACTCCAACACCTAATAAAAAGAATAATACAGGATCTTTAGGTATCACTAGAACGCCTACTTTTTCTATCAAACCTGGCGTTTACCAAGACCAAAAAGAGATCAAAGTAGAATTATTAGGGGAGGGGGATATCTATTATACTTTGGATGGTAGTATCCCTACTAAAAATTCTAAAAAATATAAGGGCACTATTACCCTTACAAAAACCAGTGTGATTCGAGCAGTTGCTTTTGCAAAAGAAAAGACCTCTAGTGAGATTCTAACAGGTAGTTATATTATTGGAGAAAATCATACGCTTCCTGTAACCTCTATTAGTCTACCGAAAAGCCAATTTCAAAAACTAAACGCTAGTATTCATACAACCAAATTAGAATATCCGGCCCATGTAGAATTCTATGAAGAAAAAGGTTCTTTTTCCATTGATTGTGGCTTAAAATTATTTGGAGGCCAAAGTAGAGAATTACCAAAGAAAAGTTATGCCTTAAAATTCTCTTCTCAATATGGAACGAGTAGTCTTTCTTATCCTATATTTGAAAATCGGGAAATCCTAAACTATAACACTCTCGTTTTAAGAAGCGGTTCACAGGATATGGAAGGGTCGATGTTTCGGGATGAACTTGCGGATGCTATTGCTGATTTATCTGGAAACCTAGATACCCAAGCTTATAAAGCGACCGTTTTATATATCAATGGAGAGTATTGGGGAATTTATTATTTCCGTGAAAAGATTGATGATGTCTTTATTGGAGAACATTATAATGTGTCTCCTAGTAAAACCAATATTGTAAAAATTGAAGGAGAAGTGGATGAAGGAACACGTACTGCTTTTAATAAATTGATGCAATATGTAAAAAGTCATGATCTTTCCATGGATAAAAACTATCAAGAAGTGAGCAAAATGCTTGATATCGATAATTATATTGAATTTACGATTGCGCAATTTTTAGCTAACAACATTGATATTCGAAATACTAGATACTTTAATCATCCAGATATTTCTAGTGGCAAAATTAGAATGATTTATTATGATTTAGATTACGCTTTCCGGTATGGACCGGTTAATTATTTAACATGGGTTGTAAATCCTGAAGGAGCAGGATACTTTAACGTTGATAATAGTCTTATTCGTGGACTCATGAAAAATAAGAGTTTTCAAGAGTATTTTCTTTCTATCTTTTTCTACGATATGAAATATGTCTATACAGAGGAAAAACTGATGAAGGAATATAATCGCATTTACCAGGCCATTTCCCCTGAGATGAAAAGAAATCAAGCCCGTTGGAACTATAGTTATGACACTTTTTTAAGTCACGCAAAAGATATTCAATCCTTTTTAAAAGGAAGAAGAGAAAAGATGATTAATAATGTAAAAAGTTATTTTCAACTTTCTGATAAAGAGGTTAAAAACTACTTAAATGATTCCCATTATCTTCAAGATTACATGAAAAGACAAAGCCAGATTGCTAAAAGTAGTTTATAAAGAAGAGTTTCTCTTCTTTTTAATTTGACAAATAAAACATTTCGTGCTACAATACATCGCTGTCAAGGGGGGATTTGGTTATGAAAAAAAGATTTAGTCTTCTTTTTGTAGCAATTTTTATATTTTTAATGACAATGGGTAATGCTTTTGCTTTACCAAATCAAGTTACTTTTAAACAAAGTACTTTATCAGGAGTAGGAGTATCTGGATTAAGTGGTTATTATGTTCCTACTCATAAAACAATTGTAAGTGGTTCTGCTACGTTACCAGCTTATTATATTGGTAAAGAAAGAACCAGTTTACCAAATAATAGTACCTTAACCTTAAAACAAGAATTAAAAGATAATGGATATCTTTATATTCTATCAAATGGTGCTTCTGGTACTTGGAATAGTTCTTTATTAGGATCAGATTTTACTGCGAATGAAAAATATTATATTACACAATTAGCTTTATCTATTTATCGCTATGGAACTGTTAGTTTTAATGGCGTAAATGCAAGAACTACTACTCTTATTACAGCAGCAACGAAACTTGCCAATACTGCTAAAACAGTTACTGTAAGTGATACGACAGTTGGATTAACCGGTGGTAATGGAACCATGTATCGTTCTGGTGATTACTATATCACAGATAATTATACAGTAACAGGAGAGGGATTTGCTAGTTATAAAGTAACAATTGAAAATGCCACTTCTGATGTTCAAATTGTAGCCTCTACTGGAGAAGTATTAGATTCTACTGCTACCTTAAAAGCAGGAACAAAATTCTATGTTAGAGTATTAGCTAGTGCGGTTAGTGCTAATCGTGATATGAAAGTAAAAGTAGAAGCTACTTCTAAAGTTTATCGTGTATTTAGTTATTCATTAGGAAATTATCAAGAAGTAATTGTTGGTTCTAACTCTGTAGAATTATCTGCTGTTGAGACACCTTTAGCTCTTACTATCGATAATACAACTGCGAGCGATAAACCTACCCAAGATGATTGTGTAGGAACCCTTATTGTTACTAAAAAAGATGCTACTACTAATAAACCTTTAGCAGGAGCAAAAATTGTTTTAAAAGATTCTAAAGGAAATATCATTGATAGTTGGGTATCTACAAAAAGTGCTCACTATACTTATAATTTAAAAGCTGGAAACTATACCTTAGTAGAAACAAAATCTCCAGATGGTTATGAGTTAAGTGATGAAATTGTTAAAGTTACTGTTCCTGAAAATACAAAAGCAAGAATAGAAGTAGTTGTTTATAACTCTTCTATCCCAGTTACTGCTAATATGAATATGATTGTTTTATTTGCTGGTTTCATTTTAACAGCTGCTGGTGCAGGATTTGGACTTTATAAATTAAATAAACAAAATTAAAAGAAGGGTTTCCTTCTTTTTTTTAGAATTTGCTAAATTTTAAAAAATATGATATCATAACTAGCAATCAATGAGTGAAAAGGGGGAAAAGAACGATGAAAAAGGAAAACTTTATCTATAACGAACAGGTTTATACAATCCATACAATTTTAGCAATAAAAGATGAAGAGTATGTCATCGCTTCTTTTGAGGGTAGATATACTTGTTTTAAGTATAAGAATATTCATGACCATGATACCTACACACCATTTTTTGGTTTAATGCAGGTATTACCACAATATCAAACAATTGGCTATCAAAACTTTGGAAACTTCATGCATGCCTTTTTAAAGAATGCCAATCAAGGAATCGATATTGAAAGATTAGAAGAGGCTTTTTATCATATCTATGAAGTAAGTGAACAAGACTTTGAAAATAAAGCCAATCAAACACTTTCTTTAGGATATTTTGAAGCATTCTTTCAGGCGCAGTTAGCCATTTATCCTAAAAAGACAGTTCAAGAATTATTGGAATTAGAAGATGTACCAAAATCTACTTTGAACAAGGGATTTGCAAGACATACTTCTTGGTTTCCGTTTAAGAAATTTTTCTACATGTCTTTAGTTGCTGTTTCCGTTATTGGTTTTATGGAATGTATGACAACTTATAGCAATTGGAAAGAAGAAGGAAATAAGGTAGAAGCTTTAGCGAATACGTTAATTAGCGATGCTGGTATTCAAGAGATTGTAGAACCAGTTAAAGAAGAAAAAGAAGAGAGTAACCAAAATACTAACTCGAATACTTCTAGTAATTCTAATTCTTCTTCAAATACCACAACTACTAAGAAAAAAACTACTAAGAAAAAAGAAAGCGACTATTATAGTTACACGAAGACCTCGTTAATGAACGTTGATTTTACTAAATTAAAAAAGAAAAATAGTGATACAGTAGGATGGATTTATGTCCCTAATACCAATATTAATTATCCATTTGTTCAAACCAAAGATAATAATTACTATTTAAATAGGGCTTTTGATAAAACAAAAAATGGAGCTGGATGGATTTTTGCTGACTACCGGTCTGACCTTAAAAATTTTAAAAACAATACCGTTATTTATGGACATGGTAGAGTAGATAATATCATGTTTGGTACTTTGGAAGATACTCTTAAAAAGAGTTGGTATACCAAAAAAGAAAACCAAATTATTAAAATGTCTACTCCATATGAAAATACATTATGGCAAATATTTTCTATCTATACCATTAAAGCAGAATCTTATTATTTAACGCATAATTTTGAAAATGATGCCTCTTATCAAAAATTCTTAGATACCATTACCAAACGTAGTATTTATAATTTTGGGGTAGATATGACAACAAGTGATAAAGTATTAACCTTATCTACCTGCTTAAACTATGATGGCGATAGAATTGTTGTTCATGCTAAATTAATCAAAAGACAAGCAAGATAAAGCGTAGTAATACGCTTTTTTTAGTGGATTCATATTAAACCATGTATTTTATAGGTCCTAATGGGAATACTAAAATAGGTCTAGTTTTCGTTTTTTATGAAGAAAAATAACAATCTTTTCCTAGATACTTTTTCGTATACTTCTTTTTATTTTTTTCATATTAATAGTGTAGCCTATAAGGAGTATTTTATGATCAAAAAAATAAATTTCCTTTTACTTCTGCTTCTTATTGCTCTTCCGGGCAATGTCCTCGCTTATTCTGATTATGTCCTCGCCGGAGGAGATAATATCGGAATACGTCTTCAAATGAAAGAAATTTTAGTGATTGGAACCTATGAAATTGATGACGAAAGTCCTGCTTTAGTAGCTGGTCTTAAAGTAGGGGATAAAATTCTTTCTATTAATAAAGAAAAAGTTTCTTCTATCCAAGAGATGAATACCATTCTTTCAGGAAATAGTTTAGATACTATTCAAATAGGCTACATGAGAGATGGATCCATCAAAGAAACTACCTTGACACTAAAAGACCATAAGACAGGTCTTTATTTAAAAGATAGTATTGCTGGTATTGGAACTCTTACGTTTATTGATCCAGTAACCAAAAAATTTGGTGCATTAGGTCATGAAATTGTGGATTCGGTAACGAAAGAAATCGTAATACCGCGGGAAGGCGCTATCTTTTCTTCTTCTATTCGAGGAATTATCAAAAGTAAAGATGGCGTTCCGGGTGAGAAAAATGCAACCCTAAATCCTAGTGATGTTTTAGGAATTATTTCTAAAAATACGAATAAAGGAATTTTTGGTACGTATCAAGATACTATTTTAAAAGATAATTTATACAAGGTAGCGAAGATAGAGGATATCCAATTAGGAGATGCCAAAATTAGAACAGTAACAGAAGGTAACGAGGTCCAAGAATATAATATTCGAATTACGAAAGTTCATGAGACTGAAGATAAGACAAAGAATATTGTCTTTCAGATTACAGATTCTAAATTGTTGGAGGAAACAGGTGGCATTGTTCAAGGAATGAGTGGCTCCCCAATTATTCAAGGTGAATATATTGTAGGGGCGGTAACACACGTCGTAGTAGATGATCCCGAAAGGGGATACGGTATACTAATTACCAATATGTTAGAGGAAGCCGAAAGTTAAGAGAGTTTATCTCTCTTTTCTTTTTTATATTGAAAACGAACAGGAATATTTGCTATAATAATCTTAGAGTAAGTTGGTGATAATATGTATCATGTAAAAGATGGTATTATTGGTCTTGCGGTTGGCGATGCGATGGGTGTTCCAACGGAATTCTTAAGCCGTGAAGATTTATTAGAAAAACCGGTTTTTAAGATGATGCCAAGAATTCGCGATGGAATTCCTAAAGGAGCTTGGAGTGATGACACTTCCTTAACCATTGCTACTATGGATGCTATTACGAAAAGTGGTATCAATTATACGGCTATGGCTGATAACTTTGTTAGATGGTTTACGGCCAATCAATTCTGCTCGATTAATGAATCATTTGGTATTGGGCGTACTACCTTAAAAGCACTTGTTCGTTACACCCAACACCTAGAAGAACCTTATGAATGCGGATTAAGTAGTTTTAAAGATAATGGAAACGGATCTTTAATGCGTATTCTTCCTATCGCGTATTACTGCTTAGTACAAAGATGTAACGATAAAAAAATTCTAGAAATCGTAAAACGGACTTCTTCCATTACGCATGCCCATGAAGTCGCTATTTGCGGGTGTTATATCTATGTTCGTTATGCGATGAATCTCTTACGTGGAAATAATAAGTTTTCAGCATTATCACAAGTTAGAAATTTAGATTATAGTATGTTTTCTATTCCTACTTTGGAAGTGTATGAACGAGTTTTAAATGAAGATTTTTTAACTCTTACGATTGATGATATCAAAAGTACAGGGTATGTTGTAGATACTCTAGAAGCTGCTCTTTGGTGCTTCCTACAATCGAATAGCTATAAAGAATGTATTTTAGCAACTACCAATATTGGAGGAGATACCGACTCTATCGGGGCAGTAGCAGGAGGATTAGCAGGTATCTTTTATGGATACAATAATATTCCTAAAGAATATTTAGAAGATTTAAGAAAAAGGGATGTATTAGAAAAGATGTGTGAGGACTACGAGTTTTATTTAAGACGATTATAGTTCGTTGACTCCCTCTTTTTTTTATGCTATAATGAATAGGATTGATAAAGATACTTCCTTCGTGATGTTTTTTTATTTAATCGCAATGAATAAGGAGGTACCATGGAAAAAGAAGACATTAAACTCGTTTGTAAAGATTGTGGTGAAGAATTCTTATTTACCGTAGGAGAACAAGACTTCTACAAAGAAAAAGGATTAGAACATCAACCAGTTCGTTGCAAAGCGTGTCGTGCAAAAAGAAAAGCGGAAAAAATGAATCAAGAAAAGAGCGAATAGTACAATTCCTCTTTTTTTTCATAACAAAATTTGATATAATACGACCTGAGGTGTGAATATGTTGAAGGAATTCAAAAAATTTATTGCCCGCGGAAATGTTATGGATTTAGCTGTCGGGGTTATTGTTGGAGGTGCTTTTAGTTCTATTGTTACTTCTCTTGTAAACAATATCTTAATGCCAGTCATTGGTGTTATTACAGGTGGTATTGATTTTTCAGAAGGATTAACTTTAAAAGTAAAAGATGCTACCATCAATTATGGAGCATTTCTCCAAAGTGTCTTAGATTTTTTAATCATTGCTTTTTGTATCTTTATCATGGTTAAAATTGTCAATAAAATTTTAGGACATCATGAAGAAGAGAAGAAAGAAGAAACTCCTAAAAAGAGTGATGAAGTTATCCTATTAGAGGATATACGTGATCTTTTAAAAGAGGAGAAAAAAAGCGAAAAAAAAGAAACCAAAAAGGCTTCTAAAGAAGAAAAAAAGAAAAAATAATCGAAAGATTATTTTTTTATATGCCAGCCGTCATGGCTGGAAGAATAACAAATAGTCCAATCATGGCAATGACTAGAACAACAATTCCTACTTTTTTTAATGCTGATTTCATAACTCAACTCCTAGAAGTATTATATCATATTTTTAAAAAAAGGAATATGTTTTCTTTTCGCTCATATAGTGAATTAGGTGATACTTGTGAAAAAACTATTGGACAAACTATTCTCTGTAGATAAAAAAGTAGTACTATTCTTATTCTTTGTATGTTTTATGGGGATTATCACAGGAGCTCTTTTTATGACTGTTTTAAGTAGCGCGGATAAAGAACTAGTAAGAGAGACTCTTTCTTCTTTTTTAGAGTCAGTTGAACCTAGTAATTATCCTCTTTTTCTAAGAGGAAACTTAGTGATTAATTTACTTTTTATTCTCGCTATTTGGATTTTAGGATTTTCGGTTATCGGTCTTGTCATTGTGATTTTTATTCTCTTTTATAAGTCTTTTACGATTAGTTTTTCGATTTCTAGCTTTATAGCAAACTATGGGTTAAAAGGATCCCTCTTAGGGTTTCTTTACCACTTCCCACATCAAATCATTTATCTCGTCATTTACTTATATTTAGGCTGTTATGCTATAAAAGTATCTTTCTTGCTAGTACAGTCTATTATTAAAAGAAAAAGCCTAGATTTTAAATTAGTTATGAATCGCTATCTTTTGGTTCTTGGTATCTCTTTATTTATCGTAACTTTATTTACTTGCTTTGAAACCTTTGTCACACCTATTTTATTGAAAAAAGTCTTAAATATGTTATAATAAAGGTGTTGGTGAAGATATGAAAAAAGTAGTTATTGGAATGAGTGGGGGAGTAGATAGCAGTGTGGCTGCTATTTTATTAAAGAAACAAGGCTATGAAGTCATAGGCCTTTTTATGCGTAACTGGGATACTTCTATTAATGGAGATTATCTAGGAAATCCAGATTTAGGAGGTCCTATTTGCCCACAAGAACAAGATTACAATGATGCTTTAAGAGTATGTGAAAAACTAGATATTCCACTTCATCGCATTGACTTTGTAAAAGAATATTGGGATTATGTCTTTACCTATTTTCTAGAAGAGTTAAAAAAAGGAAGAACCCCTAATCCTGATATCATGTGTAATAAATATATTAAGTTTGATATGTTTGTAAAAGAAGCAGAAAAATTAGGGGCCGACTATATCGCGACAGGACATTATGCTAGAATGAAAGATGGACAACTATTAAGAGCAAAAGACCTAAATAAAGATCAAACCTATTTTCTTTCGCAAGTATCTCGTGAACAATTAAAAAATGTTTTATTCCCAATTGGTGAACTAGAAAAACCGGAAGTACGAAAAATTGCGGAAGAATATGGACTAGTAACTGCTGATAAAAAAGACTCCACCGGAATTTGTTTTATTGGTGAGAGAAATTTCACGAAATTCTTAGAAAACTACTTACCGAATATGCCTGGAGATGTCGTTGAGATTGATACGAAAGAAGTAATTGGCAAGCATATTGGTCTTATGTATTATACGATTGGTCAAAGAAGAGGACTAAATATCGGTGGGTCTAAAGAAAGAATGTTTGTCGTTGGAAAAGACTTAAAGAAAAATATTCTTTATATCTCTTATGGCAATACGGATTATTTAATAAGTGATTCTTGTATCATTGATACTGTTAATTTTAATACCGATAAAAGACCAGAGGAATGTACCGCGAAATTTCGGTACC
The DNA here is from genome assembly GCA_947632115.1 of uncultured Bacilli bacterium. GTDB lineage: Bacteria > Bacillota_I > Bacilli_A > RF39 > UBA660 > UBA5578. The sequence goes on along the minus strand of CANROB010000003.1, from coordinate 4,400 downwards.
GTCAACCAGATAATGAAGTATCTCTAGAATATTTAGAAGATGGTAATATTTTAGTAAAATACCCTCAAGGAGTAAAAGCAGTAACACCAGGACAAGCCTGTGTCCTTTATGATGGTGAGGAATGCTTGGGTGGCGGCATTATCAAAGAAGTACGGAAAAATGGAGAAAAACTTTGGTATTTATAAAAGGAAGAATAGAAATATTCTTTTTTTGTTTTTATAAATTGAACCTCTTATTATCCTACTAGAAAATATTAGTAACTTTTCTATACGATTTATGGTAAAATAAAGATATAGGGTAAGGTGATAAACATGAAGGAAGAAAGAAATTTACTTATCTTTACCTCACTATTTAATATATTAATTGGAATTATTAAGTTACTTGGGGGCGTGTTATTTCATGTAAACGCGCTTCTTACAGATAGTATTTATACATTTAGTGATTCTATTACGGATATGATTGCATTAATAGGGGCTAAATTATCCAAAAAACGTCCTACGAAGTATCATCCTTATGGCTTTGGAAGAGTGGAATATATTACCAATTTATTTATTGGGATTTTAATGTTTTTAGTAGGAGGATTCTTATTAGTTCACAGTTTTGAGAAAAATGAGATGATTCCACCGCTTTATACATTACTATTTGTTGTAGTATCTGTTCTTATGAAAGTATTTGCAGTAGGACTTATGAAAAAGAAAAATAAAACGTTAAAAAGTCCTATCATTGATGATAATATTGAAGAATCTAGACTTGATGTTCTTTCATCAGTATTTATTGGCGTAGTAATCCTTTTACTTACGGTAAGTGATCAATTACCTATTTTAAAATATAGTGATATGCTAGCAAGTCTTCTTATCTGTGTTTTAATTTTTAGAGCTGCTTTTCACCTTCTTAAGAATAATGTTTTAAACCTCTTAGGAGAAGTAGAAATAAATCAGGAACTAGTAGATGATATCAAAAAGGAAATAGAAAAAGTAACCGATGATGCGTCTATTTCTAAAGTAGAATTAATTAAATATGGTAGATATTATAAGGCTCATTTGGTAATTACTTTCGATAAAAATTGTACTTTGAAAAAAGCAAAGAATATTCAGCAGAAAGTTATGAAATCTTTAAAATATTACAAAAAAATTAGTATTAAAATTATCAATGTAGATTTGGATCTTCAAAATAAATAAAACTGTCAAAGAGTAGGGGAGTTAACTATTACTTTACACTTGACAATTGACATAACCATGATATAATGATAATAGGAGGGTATGAAGATATGGACAGATTAAATGATATCTTACATGAATTAGGTATTTCAAAAGTTAAATTAGCAAAGTTTTTAGGGGTTTCTAGACAGATGATCTATAATTACTTAGATTTAGATGATATTAATAAATGGCCTAAAGATAAAAAAGTCCTATTGCTTAATTTATTAGGAATTAAATCAGCTGATGAACTAGATTCTGTTAAAGTAGATACTGATTATATAACAGCTGTTGAAACGCGTTTAAATGCGATGTGTAATGATACACCAACAATGTTAGACGCTGTGGATGCTGGATCTATTTTTAATGGTCTTGGCAAGAAAGAAAAAGAGTTGATGATTAATATCATTGATTTAATTAAAGAAAAACTAGAAGATGATAAGGACCCTAAAAATTATACCACAATGAAATATCTATACCATTTCATACAATCTATGGATTCTTCAAAAGAATTAAAATATATCTTAGGATATGTTGCAAAAGAGACTGGTTTTGTAAAACCATTAGAATTTGCTTTCAATGAAGAAGAACAGTTTGTGTTTGAAAGTATCATGTATTCTGCTTTTGTTCTATATAATAGCGGTGGTGCTTCTAAGACAAAATTAGCAGAATGTCATAAGAGATTTATTAATCAGATTGAACAAAAAATGGAAGATAAATTAAGTAGAACTTTAGAGTTAAATAATATTAAAGTTCAAGCTCTAAAGGAACTTGGTTACACAGAAATCAATGAACAAAATGCTTCTGAAGTGTTTGAAAAAATAGCGGAAATTCAATCTCGTAAAGTTGGAAACTAGTCCCCTATTTTTTAAAAAAGCAAAGAAATAGGGGAGTACCCCTATTTTTTCTTTTATACTTTTTTATTTTGTATCCCACCTATTATATATATACATACTTCATAAGAAACAAATTACCTGCTATTCATCAAGAAAACAGAGCGCTCTCATTTGCATCGAGAATAAAAAAGATGAATAATCATTCACCTAGATTTCAAATGGATAAGTCCCCTATTTTATATTTTCAAAAGAAAAGGGGATAATAGTGCTCTATTTTGCATCGAGAGAAAAAGAAGTAGAGAATTATTCATCTTATTTTTAAAATAGAAAAGGAAATATTCGTTTCATAATAAGTAAAACTTAAAATAATATTTGAGTAATTATGGATGAAATTTTAGTATAATAAGCTCATAAATATAAAAGAAATTCTTAATAAATAGAATGGATAAAAGACCAGATTTCCGTATTTTTATTTCTATAAAAGAAAAAATTTGTAAGTCCTATAATGTATATTATGTTAACTTCTTAACAAAATAACATAATAAGTTATATAGGATATAATTTATGATAAACTTCCCCACTAAAATTAGATTGATTCTATAAATAATAAATTAATTAAAATAAATAAAGAGGTTGGATACCTCTTTTTGAATGTAAGAATATAAAAATAACATATGACAGAAATGACATAAAAAAAGCCTTAACCATAGAAAATGCAGAAAGGCTTTACAAAAAGAATAAATTAATATTCCAAATAAAAAATGGAATGTTAATTATTCGCAAGGAAGAATAATTCTTCCTTTTCCTTTTTTGATAAATGTATTATATCAAAAATCTACTAGAAAAGTAAAGTGAATCGGTTACTTTTCTATCGTTAATCTCTTTCTTTTTGATATTGCATTAAAGCTTTTGCTAATTGATCTGGGCAAGAGGTACCTCTATTGCGACAAGGAATTCCTTTTAGTAGAGAAATAATTTCATCGATTGTTTTTCCAGCACATAATTTAGATACCCCTACTGTATTTCCAGGACATCCCCCTACTATTTCGACAGATAGTACCCTATCCCCTTCTATTTCAAATATCATTTGATTAGAACATACCCCTTGTGGTTGATATTCATATTTCGTAATTACTGCTTCTTTTTCCATTTTAATAACTCATCCTTTTCTTCTTTAGATACTCTATTGGATTCTCTAATTTTTTGAATCGTCTTATTTTGAATCCAAGGGTCCATCGCATTCTTCTTTAAGAATACGAACGTTTTTTCTTTTTCTTTAATATAACAAATAGATAAAAGCCATGCGATAGCCATTTTTACATAGTAATCTTCTGTTTTAAAATCATTACAAATTAAAAGTATTTGATCGATATACTCATCATTTATATAGTAAGTTAAAAGGAGTACGAAAGCTACTCTATTTGACCAACTATTCTTTTGATGTAGGCATTTTTCTATAAAAGGAAATCCTTCTTTTAAATGATTTTTCCAAGAATGAAAATTTGATACGGTAAGATCACATAAAGCCCAGTTATCTATATAGGGAAGAAAATCGGAAAATAATTTTAATTGTTCTTCAAATGGAATTTTTAAATAACCGATTAAAAGTCCATGAATCAATGTCTCTTCATACGTTTTATGGCGATTTAAAGCAATAAAGTCTAAATAGGATGTCTTACTTATTTCTTTGGCAAATTGCTTTAAAACAGGCGTTTTAAACCCAATAATCGTATCTTTTGGAATTCCCAGATGTGAAAAGAACTCTTGATAGGCTAAATCTTGTTGTTCTTGTAATTGATTTAAAAAGATTTGATAATATTGTAAATTCCATTTTTCTTCCTTCATGAGACCATTCTATCATATTTTAAGAAAATAGTAAATGAGAAAGGAAGATGACTAGTATCCCAATCAATAAATATTTTAAAGTATCTTTTAAGGAATAATGAAAAGCCTCTGGTAATATTTCTGTTATAGAAAGTGAAATCATAATTCCAGAAACAGCTGCTAAAAAGATACCTAACATTTGATTTGATAAATGATTTTGTAAAAAGAAATAGGCAAAAAGAGCTCCTGCTGGTTCTGATAAAGCAGATAAAAGTACCATCCAGAAAGATTTCTTCTTACTTCCTGTTGCATAATAAATGGGAACTGCAATACAAATACCTTCTGGAATATTATGGCAAGCAATAGAAATTCCTAATAAGAGACCTGTTTTTAATTCCATGGTCGTAGTTAAATAAGTAATAATTCCCTCTGGTAGATTGTGAAGGATAATCGCTATCATAGATAAGAATCCTATGCGATATAGTGAATTTTCATTTTCTACATTAGCAATTCCATCATTTAAAAATAAAGAGACGAGTCCACC
>CANROB010000002.1 GCA_947632115.1 uncultured Bacilli bacterium | reverse complement strand
TTCTTCCGTAGAATAATAATGGTTTGTATTGGCTAGTAACTCACTTATCTTTTTGTCTGTTTTAGAAAGGATTTCCACTAATCGCATACCGGCATAAATTCCATCATCAAATCCTGGCCATTTATCACGGAACCAAAGATGTCCAGAATATTCTCCACCGAAATCATAATCTTCTTGATTAATTTTTAAATTCATATAAGAGTTTCCGGTTCTAGCCATTTCACATTGAAGTCCTAAATCATGTAATCCATCAATTAATGTTTTAGAACACTTTACATCATAAACAGCCTTTTTATTTTTCATTGTAGAAGCCATACTACGATAGACGATAAGCATAATAAGGTCACTACCAATAATCTCTCCATTTTGATCAACTAATCCTACTCTATCGGCATCTCCATCGATTCCAATACCTAGGTCATACCCTAATTCTTTAACACGGCGAGATAAATCTTTTAAATTCTCTCTTACACAGGGATCAGGGTGATGATTTGGAAATTCAGGGTTAGAATCACAATAGAGTAAATCATATTCAACATCAAACATATCCAAAATCTTTTTGACGATAATAGAACCTGTTCCGTTACCACAGTCAAAAACTACTTTTACTTTTCTACTTCCTAAAGAAACACTTCTTTTTACTTCATCTAAATATTCTTTTTCAATATCTAAAGTACGAACCATTCCTTCTTTTTCAATAAAAGTTAGTTGATTGGTATAATCCCTAAAATCGGTAATAATTGACCCACAAGCATTTCCCTCAAGAGAAAACGAGATTTTAAAACCGTTATACTCTTTTGGATTATGACTAGCTGTAATCATAATCCCTGTTTCTATTTGGTATTTCTTTTTCGCGTAATAATACATTGGAGTTGTCACTAACCCTAAATCTATAATAGAAGCTCCACTTTCTTTTAATCCTTCTAGTAAAGCCTTATGAATCATGGGAGAAGAAATTCTATTATCGTGTCCTACTATCACGTTTTTTTTGCCCATTTGAGCGATATAAGAAGCAAAACTTCTACCAATGGTATAGGCAACATCTTCCGTAATTTCCTCTTCCCAAATTCCCCTAATATCATATTCTCTAAAAATGGTTTCCGTAATTTTTGTCAATTTCATATTTTTCCTCCTATTCCCCATGTGGGTGAAATTTTTTATAATTTTCTTTTAAATGTTCATTGGAAACATGCGTATAAATTTGCGTGGTCGAAATATCACTATGTCCTAATAATTCCTGAATGCTTCTTAAATCTGCCCCATGATTTAAAAGATGAGTAGCAAAAGAATGCCTTAAGGTATGAGGAGATAATTCTTTTTTGATTCCTGCTTCTCTTGCTCTTTCTTTGATGATTTTAAAAAATCCTTGACGCGTTAACTTCTTCCCATGATTATTGAGAAAAAGATAGTCGTTGTATTCTTTTTTTATCAAGAAAATGCGGTGTTCCTCTAAATAAAGTCTAACAAAATAGCAAGCATATTCTCCCATAGGAACAATTCTTTCTTTACTTCCTTTTCCCATAACTCTTAAACTAGCATTTTCTAAATCAATATCTTGTAATGTAAGAGAGACTAACTCACTTACCCGTAATCCCGATGCATAAAGAAGTTCCAGCATCGCCTTATTTCGATAACTGAAGTGATCCACAAGAGGTACTTCTAAAAGAGCATTTACTTCTTCTTCCGATAAAGCGTGTGGTAGACTCTTTTTCAATTTGGGAATCTCGATATTTTCCATGGGATTTCTCGTTACTACTTTATCGATGAGAAGAAACTTATAAAAAGATTTTAGACAAGAAATTACCCGCGAAACACTTCTTTCTTGAATCCCCTCTTGCTTTAGATATTTTAAATAATCATGGATATCTTTTTCCGTTATCTGACTAGCTTCTAATTTCGTGAATGCATAAAACTTTTTTAAATCCCGAGTATAGGCTTCAATGGTATTGCTGCTATATTTTTTTTCAACTAAAAGATACGTTTTAAAATTTCTAATCTCTTCATCCATATACTTTTTATCCTCTATTTCATTATATCACAGTTTTTTAAAAAGAGAAAAGAACAATTGTTTGATATGTCAATTTATGATAAAATGTTTGTGGTGATACTATGAATCAGGAACCTTTAGCGGTTTTAATGCGACCAAAGACCATCAAAGAAGTAATTGGTCAACAACATCTCGTTGGAAAGGATAAAATTATCTATAATCTAGTTTCTCATAAGAGACTTTTTTCGATGATCTTTTATGGGAAACCTGGTATTGGAAAAACAACTTTAGCGATGGCTATTGTAGAGGAATTAGGTGTTCCTTACCGACTATTAAATGCGACAATCAATAATAAAAAAGATTTTGATGTCGTCATTGAAGAAGCCAAAATGTATCATGGAATGGTTGTTTTAATGGATGAGATTCATCGCTTGAATAAAGATAAACAAGACCTCCTTCTTCCCTACTTAGAAAATGGCCTAATTACCTTAATTGGAATGACAACCTCCAATCCTTATCACAAGATTAATCCTGCTATTCGTAGTAGAACGCAAATCTTTGAATTAAAAGAATTGACAGAAGAAGATATTGTAACAGGACTAAAAAGAGCAACGAAGTCTTCTTATTTAAAGGATATCAAGATAGAAGAAAAAGCACTTCAAAAAATAGCTATTTTAAGTAGTGGCGATATGCGAAATGCTTACAATTTGCTAGAAATGGCTTATTATTCTAGTAAAGATGGCAATGTTACAGAAGAACTTCTTACCACGATTAATAGTAAGCCTGTATTTTTTCATGATAAAGATTCTGATGGACACTATGATGTCATCTCTGCTTTTCAAAAAAGTATTCGTGGGTCCGATGTCAATGCCTCCTTATATTATTTAGCCCGCTTAATAGAAGCAGAAGATTTAGATAGTATCTACCGGCGAATGACCGTGATTGCCTATGAAGATATTGGTCTTGCTAATCCCAATATGGGGCCTAGAGTAGATGCCTGTATTAATGCTTGTGAAAGATTAGGACTTCCTGAGGCTAGAATTCCTCTTTCCGTCATGGTTGTGGATCTCGCACTATCTCCTAAATCCAATAGTGCGCATGTGGCATTAGATAAGGCATTAGAGGATATTGAAGCCGGAAAAAGTGGAAGTATTCCTAATCACATTAAAACGCCAGCAATTGGGTATAAATATCCTCATGACTATCCTCATGCTTTTGTAAAACAACAATACCTACCAGATACTTTAATTAATCGAAAATATTATCAGCCAAAAGAAACAAGCAAATATGAAAGAGATTTAAAAAAAGTGTATGAAGCAATAGAAAAGATGTCTAAATGACATCTTTTTTGGAATAGATTTTATTTTCTTGAGAGATTTCTCTTCTCGCTTCTTCTTCCGTATAGAAGTATCCTAAAGAACGAGATAAAAGCATTCGGGCAATCCTAGAAGCTTCTTCTAAATTCATCATAGCAAGATAAGCAAAAATTCTATTAGAAGATAAACCATATAAGGTAGTATATTCTTCTAAGGAGATATTTTTCTTCACACAATAACAATATCTTTTCACTTCACTTAGAATCACTTTCTCCGCTAGTGAGATACAAGTAAGACCTTTTAACTCGCTTTCTTTTTCTACTAAAGCCTGATTTAATTTTTGAATAAGAGTCTCTCTTAACTCTTTCTCACACGTTAAGGAATGAGGTTTTTTAGGAAAATAAGAAAGGGTTTCTTGAAATACACTATCCCTAGTAAATTTTCCTTCACAATCCTGATAATCTATTTTTTGACTACCCTCTAAAAACGTAATGTTTTCATCTGGCTTTGATTTATAAATGGTAAACTGGTTGACAACATAAAAGTCTTCTTCGCCCGTCTCTTTTTCATTTTTACGAATATCGTAATAAGCGTCATAGATAGAAATAGGAGATATCATTAAAAGAGCATCTTCCCGTAGTCTACTATCTTCCACTAATAGAAGAAAGCGGAATATCCTTTCAAAAAAGGGATCTCCAAAGGAATAATATTCCGAAATGGAAATATCTTTTTTCTGTTCTTTCATATGAGCAATAAAAGAGGCAAAGCGAGAAATTTCTGTTTGGATAGTTGGTGGTAAATAAGAAAATACTTTAGAAGTACAAGCTAACTCGATAGTTCTATCCCCTATTCGCTTTAGAAGTAAATCATCTAAAACACTTGTAGCATACTTATATTCTCCTTCGTAATTCTCTTTACGAATACGTAAAAACGTATCTATATAAGGAAAAGCGCTTTTCTCAAAATATACTTTTCCCTCTTTTAAAATAATACGATTCATGATTTGATAGACACAATTCGTAATGCTTAAATAACTCTCATATTTTGTATCTCCATCCATAAGATAGGTATCTGCGATTAAAAAAGAGGCCCGGTCTAAATCAAACACGCCTTCTAAAAGAGAGGAGAGTCCATACGTATCATGTTCCTTAAAATGGATGACACGTTCAGTAAGTCCTGGATAAATTTCTTCTAAAACATTATGTAGTTCTTCCTCTTCTAAAAGAGCCCTTTTCCCAATATCTTCATGCATTCCCTTATATCCCTCTACCATTTGTTCAAAAGGATGAGAAAAGGGTCCATGACCGATATCATGAGTAAGAAGGAATACTAAAAAAGCTATTTTGGTATAGTTATCAATTGGATATCCTTTCTTTTCTAAAATGGAAAGAAGATCAACTCCCAAGGATTCTGCTAAAATCATATGATCTAAGCGCGAAATATCCATTCTCGGATGAATCTTATAACAGTGAGAGGTTTGAATTTTCTCTCCTGCTTTTTGCATGGGTTTCGTATTTATAATCTTTAAAAAAGGATAAGGAAGCACTAATTCCTTATCCGGAATTGGACAAAAGACATGAGTAGGACTGATAAATCCATAACTACTCCCTGTTCCTTCAAAAAGTTTTTTATAAAAATTCAGTAATTCTTTTCCGTAAACTTGATTTATATTAGTACTCATCATGTGGATACCTCTTCATATAAATTTTGCCAACATCCTCAAAAGAAGAACGACCCGTTAAAACAACATCAAAACGTCTTGTAAAAGCATTTAAAGAATACTTATCTAAGTCACAAAAGCCGATATTAATCGTATCTAGATTCTCACCCATTTGTATATCTTCAATTTGATCTCCAAAAAGAAGGCCTGTCTTTTTTCCCTCTATTTCTGGATAGGTAAGATGATTTTTATTAAGAGAATGAATTAAAGGCTTCTTTAGGCCAATAATTCTTCCTTTTTCATATAAAAAGAAATTAGCATGAATCGTAATATTATCATAGAGACTATTTTTTTGTTTTAAATATTGACTAATAAAATCCCCTAGTCCAGCACTAACAATAACAACAGGAACTCCTAGTAAATGCATATTATTTAAAAAAGATAAAGCATCTTTTCTTAAAGCTAATCCATTAGAAGAAAGAAGAATTTTTTGAATCGTTGATTCATAAACATGATATTTAGAAATTAAACTAGCAGTATCTGTCCACCACTTTTCCATCAATTTTTCCTTTTCTGAAAAAGGAATCGATTGATCAATTTCCATAGGGCGAAAATGGTTATAAAGAGAAATACTTTCTTGCCGATATCCCGAATGAATAAGAGGACTTTCTTCTAAAAGTCCCCAAGAAACCGTACTGTTATAAGTAGTAAGGGTACGATCAAAATCCATTAAAACAAAAGATTCTTTCGGGTCTAAGAGGGCTCTTTTTTTGATATAAATCATGTTTTTCACCTCGAATAATCACTATTATACTTATTTTCCAATAAAATAGCAACTCATACTTCTAAAAAAAGAAGTTCTAAGCCTAATACTGGTTCTATTTTTCCTGTTTTAATATGAATATCTAACTCTGATAATTTCTTCATATAAGAAAGTATCAGTGCACGAGGATATTTTAATCCCGCTTGTATCGCTAATTTGACCGGATAAATATGAACGCCTAATAAAGAAGAGATATCTGCCTGAGAATACCCTAGGCGTGTAAGTTCACTTGCCTGATACATAAGACGAAACTTACTGGCTAGTAGGGCAATCATTTTAATAGGTTCTTCTCCTTCTTTTATCATTTCTTCATACATGATAAGAGCTTTTTCTTTTTCTTTTTGGATAATGTAATCCATAAATCTAAAAATATCGGTATCAATCGTTACGGTTGTAAGTTCTAAGACATCTTCTTTAGTAATTACTTTTTCTTCTACTTTATAGAGTCTTAATTTTTCTGCCTCTTTTAAAAGTTCATTTAAATCACTCCCCACTCTTTCTTGAAAAAGGTGGATAACAGATTTCTCTATTTTATAACCTGTAAACATTTCCTCTACATTTTGCGTAGGGTTTAAAACCGTTAATTCTTTTAAAACGCCATGATTTTTCATCTCTTTGGTAATTTTTTTAGTAGTATCTACGGTAGCATTATGATTGATAAAAAGTAAAATACTTGCCGGATTTGGATTTTTTAAGTAAGAAAGAAGTTCAAGGGTTTCCTCCTCGGTCCCTTTTCCACGATTAAAGAAAACAGCATTTTCTACTATAATTCCTTTTTTTTCTGCAAAAAAAGGGATCGTTGTAGCATCTTCTAAAATGGTTTTTAAAGAGTCTACCCCATATTCATAGCGGGATAAATCTACCTCTTCTATTCCCTCTTTTTTTAAGATTTTTTCGATTTCTTTTTCAATCAAAAAATTTTCTGTTCCATATAGTAAATAATTCATGCTACCACCTAAGATTATTATATCATAAAGAAAAAAGTAGAACATCTCTACTTTTCAATTTCTTCTAATTTTACGCTGACAAGTTTACTTACGCCACTTTCTTGCATAGTAATTCCATAAAGGATATCGGCAAATTCCATTGTTTTTTTCTTATGGGTAATGACAATAAACTGGGTCTTTGATTTTAAGGATTGAATATATTCTCCAAAGGATTCTACATTCACTTCATCTAGAGCTGCTTCTACCTCATCTAAAATACAAAATGGCATTGGTCTTGTCTTTAAAATGGCAAACAATAAACTAATGGCCGTAAAAGTTTTCTCACCACCACTTAGTAAAGAAATACTCTTTAAACTCTTTCCTGGTGGGGAAGCTATAATTTCAATTCCCGTTTCTAGTAAGTTCGTGGGATCTGTCAATTTTAAAGAGGCCGTTCCCCCTTTAAAAAGTTCTTTAAACGTCTCTTCAAAATTTTTATTGATAACTTCAAAAGTCTTAGAGAAATTCCTCTCCATCACTTGATCCATCTCTTGAATAATTTCTAGTAACGTATTTTCCGCTTTGGTTAAATCTTCTTGTTGCTTCACTAAAAATTCATATCGACCACTTACTCGGTCATATTCCTCTGGGGCTTGTTGATTAATAGGACCTAAATCACGAATTTTTCTTTTTAAAGTACCAATTCTTGTTCTTGCTTCTTCTTTTGGAAGCGTTAAGACATAATTTTCTTTTGCAAATTCATAGGTCATACTATACGTCTCATTTAAGATATTTAAAAGATTATCTAGTTTGACATCATTTCGATTGCTTTCAATTTCTAGTTCTTTTAGTTCCTTACTTTTTTCTAGGTAAAGAGCATTTTCTTTTTTCGCATTATGCTCAAAAAGCGCTAAATCGGTTGTGAGATTAGATAGTTCATTTTCTTTTTCATCTAGTGTTATCTTAAGAGCCTCTTTTTCTTGAAGAGCCTGATAGTATTCTTCTAACACTTGATGTTCTTCTTCACTTAAGGAGTGATTCTTCTTAGATTCCATTCCCCGAATGTTTTTACGGATACTATCTAGTTGTTCTAAAAGAGAAGCATTTTTCTTATTTTTTTCTTCTATTTCTGTTGTAAGACGAATGGTTTCTTTATCTAGTAAATAATATTCATCTTCCATCGCTTGAATATCATAATCAAACTGATTTAATGCCTCTTCTTTTAATTTCATTTCGTTTTCTAATTTCTTTTCTTCTTGAAGAAGATTTTCTAACTCAAATTTTTCATTTAAGATATTTTTTTGTTTTGCCTCCCCACCCGTTAGAGAACCACCAACATGAAGAAGTTCTCCTTCTAGTGTGACAATGCGATATTTGTAGTTAAATTTCTTATGGATAGCCATAGCATGATCAATCGTATCGACAACAAGGATGTTTCCTAATTGATTCTCGATAATTTTTTGATAGATATTCTCACAAGATACCAACCTAGAAGCAAGATTGATAAATCCTATCTCTTTTTTTAAAAGTTCAAGCTCGTTACCCCCTAGTTCTCTTCCTTCAATTACCTCTAAAGGAAAGAAGGTTGCTCTTCCTAATTTATTTTCTTTTAAATAACGGATGGATTCCTTCGCATCATTAGAAGTCTCTACCACAATATAGTTAGAAGAAGCCCCTAAAGCAGTCGAAATAGCCGTAGTATAACGTTCTTCTACTTCAATCAATTTTCCTATTGTACTATGAATTCCCTTTAATTTAGGGTGGTTTAAAACGCATTTTACGGCATATGGTAAACTGCTATTATTTTCAATACTTTCTTTTAAAGCATCTATTTTGGTATCTAAGACATTTTTCTTTCGTACCAATAGCGTTAATTTTTCTTCGAAATCTTTCCGATTCTTTTGTTTTTCTTCTAATAGAGTTTTCGCATTTTCTTTTTTCTCTTTTTCTAATCTTAAATTTTCTAATAGGGAATGAATTTCTAATTCATAACTATTGGCGTCATTGGTAAGACGTAACTCTGTTTCATGTAATTCCAAGATGGTTGCATGAAGTTTAATATCATCTACTTCCATCTTTTTTCTTTCCGTTAAGATTTCTTTTTGACTGTTTAATTTTTCTACTTTCGATGTCATTTCTAGCAACGATTTTTGAAGTTCATTTCTCTTTTTTGTCAATTCTTGCTCTTTTTGTTTGTAGGATAAAATATCTGCCTCATATTTGGTATTTGAAGTACTAATACCTGCAAGTTCAACATTCAAAGCCTCTATTTTTTCCTTACTTTCTTCATATTGAGCATGAATTTTGGTAATATCTTCCGTTACAAAGGCAATTTCTAGATTTTTTAACTCCTCCGTAAAATCACGATATTCTAGTGCTTTTCTTTTTTGTTCTTTTAAAGGTTCTACTTGTCCTTCTAATTCTTGAATGATATCTAGAACACGATGCATATTGTCATGGGTACGGTCTAGTTTCCGCAAAGCTTCTTCTTTTCTCTTTTTATACTTTAAAACACCAGCTGCTTCTTCAAAGATACTTCTTCTTTCTTCTGGTTTATCGTTTAAAATTTCTTCGATTTTTCCTTGACTAATAATATTAAAAGACTCTTTACCAATCCCACTATCCATAAGTAGGTCTAAAACATCTTTCAAGCGAACTTTCTCATTATTGATAAAAAATTCATTTGTTCCATCTTTATAAAGTCTTCTTTTAATAGCAACTTCTTCAAAAGAAAGTGGTAGATACTGATCTTGATTATCAAATACTAGGGTAACAGAAGCAACGCTCATTCCTTTTCTACTTTTACTTCCAGCAAAAATAACATCTGTCATATTACCATCTCCTCTTAGAGATTTGACAGATTGTTCTCCTAATACCCACCGTACCGCATCAACAACATTACTCTTTCCAGAACCATTTGGTCCTACAATGCCCGCGATATTTTGATCGAAATCTAGTACGGTATTATCAGCAAAAGATTTAAATCCTTGTGCGATTATTTTCTTTAAATACATGCTACCACCACACTACTATTCATTATATCAAAGAATTTTTCTTTGTTCAATAAAAAAAGGCCTAAGCCTTTTTTATCCAATGTAAGAAAAGAAATTATCGGTTGATACTTTACGATTTTTACCATCTTCATCCGTATAAGCCCAAGAAGCAGCTGCTTCTGGGTAAGCCTCAATATATTCTAATCCATCTGGAATACTCATGGTAAAAAGAATACTAGAAAGAGCATCTGCCTCTTTTGCAGTAGGCGCAATAACAATTACACTAGCCATATAATTTGCGGGTTTTTTTGTCTTCGAGTCCAATAGGTAACTTACTAGCTCATCGTCTAAGTGATAAGCATTCCAATAAGAACTTTTAATGGCAATTGCTTGATCGGTAAATTGGACAGAGGAAAGAATACTTTGATCAGCATTCTCATAAGGGCTTTCCATTTTAATGATGTAACTTTTTCCCTCTTCATAATACTTTCCTGCTCGAATAACAGAAGAAGCATTAATAAGATAATGGGTAATACCATTTTTTTCTAAATAGTGAGCAGCTTCTTCCGTAGCGTATCCCATTCGAATCGCATCGAGATTGAGATTAACATGATTATTTGTAATTTGATGGTTACTTAAGAAATTTAATTTTTCCATCTTCGAACTTATTCTTTTTAATTCTTTATCCGTAGGTTTCTTTTTCTCTTCTGTTATTTTTTGATTCCATAAATCATAGGCATCGCCTAATGTGATATCTAGGGCCCCATCACTTTTCTCATACCAACTTTTTCCATATCGTAAAAGTTCATAGAGTTCTTCATCAATCGTTATATTCTCCTCTTTAGAATCATTTTCTCGAATATTTTTAAGCGGTCCTTCTTCACGATTCGTTAACGTCTCATATTTTTCATAAATGGCTTTGATATCATTGAATATTTTTTCTTCATCCTCTTTTTTCTCTACAAAAATTTGAACAGAAACAGGAAATCCCATTGCCTGAAAGCGAGCTTCTTCTTTGACAAGCGTTTGTTCTTGAAAAAAGAAAAGAAGAAATATCGCTATTACAAATAAAATTCCAATAGAAAGAAGAAATATTTTATCTCTCTTTTGCATTTAATACCTCCCGATACGTATCAATTAATTCTTTACCCACAATTTTAGTATCTTTTTTCTTAGCCATTAAATAGCCTTCTTCCGTTAAATCTGGTAATTTCTTTTCGATGATTTTGGGAATCATCTCGGTAAATTCCTCTAAGTCTTTTGCCTTATAAACTACTTTATCTTTTTCATATTCTTGAAATACCGGAATATCGCGAATGAGAGTTGGAATACGAGATGTGAGCGCTTCAATAATTGGTATTCCTTCCGTTTCTTCTAAGGTCGGAAAAAGATAAAGATTAGCGCCACTTAAAGCACTTTTAATCATACTAGATTCTACATACCCTGCAAAATGAAGATTTGGTAATTTTGTTTTCACGGCTTTTCTAATTTCTCTTGGAGATGCCCAAAGCGGACTATAACCAAACCAGATGAATTGATATTCTGGGAGTCTTTTTGCAAGTTCTACGAAATCTAGTAATCCTTTTCTTTTAATATATAAGCCAATTCCTACGATAACCTTATCCTCTTTTTGATATCCATAGGTCTTCCTGAATTCTTCTCCTGCTTTTGGGTCTTTTTCAAAAAACTCGGTATCTACCCCGTTACTAATTGCCCGAATAGGACGATTCATATGATAATTTAAAAGGAGCTTCTTCGAATATTCTGTTGGTGTTATAATGTAATCTCCTAAAGAATAACAAGTAATTAACCATTTTTTGAAAAGGGGCGAAACAAGATTACTGAAAAGAAAAGAATTACGGAAATCCTCCTCTGTAGAATGCGCATGATAGACAATTTTCTTTCCTCTTTTTTTTGCTTTTTTCGCATACAAATAAGACTTTGGTCCATAAAAATTGATATGAAGTAAATCGTAATCGTCTTTTAAATTGGTTGTATATTCTACCCCATTATCTTCTAGTGCTTTCATCTGATGTTTGATAGCTTTTCCAAGACCTGATTTACTAATTGTTTTTAACCCTTCGGTATAAAGAAGTATTTTCATACCATCACCAAACTTATTATAACATCATTTAATCTAAATTGACAAGTATGACGTCTTTTCCAATTTTCTCAATTTGACTCCACTTAATTTCTACCACATGATTGGTAAACAAGGAAAAAAAGAAACGATATTTTTCTACTAGAATTCCTTTCATATTGCCATTTTGATCAATATGAATATCAATGATGTTACCAATCTTTTTACCATCTGTCACATTGACAACATCTTTTTCTTGTAAATCTGACATTTTCAAAATACCACCTATTCTATTTTATGGATAAGAATAAAAAAAAGACTTAGCGCATCGCTAAATCTTCCGTAGAACCGTTCCATCTCATTCTCATTAACATTCTATTAATATCATCAATATTATATTTCATATAGGTTTCTGTTGCTTCATAAAGAACATAAACATAAGTATCCCGTCCCGTAAAATCTAAAACACTAAAATAATACTCGGTTTCAATATTATCCTTATTAGCAGTATAAAGATAACTGGTTATATTGCGATCTGCTAAATGATTCACAGGATACTCTTTTACAAGGGAATGCGTAATTTTATCTTTCATAACTTCTGATACTTTTTGATCGAGTAATTGACGAACACTGATGCTATCTAATTCTGATGGATGAATGGTATCGATAGTCATATTCGCCGTATCTCTAGAAAGTACTAATTCCGCATCACTTGTTCCTTCTTCTTCCCATACTTTTGGAAGTTCAAAAATGATATGAGAATCATCTAATTCATAAGATTTTTCTTTTACCAAAGCTTCACAACCTGTTAATAAAATGAGAAACATCAAAAAAACGCTAACTCTTACTAGTCTTTTCATATCATCCCCCCGCATACGGTTTTTTATTATAATATAAAGTATGCGAAATGGCAAGAAAATATACTGAAAATTAGTAAGTTTTTTTAAAAATTAGAAAAAAGTATCAAACGATTTTGGAATTTTGGTCTCAAAAGTCCATTGTTTTTTTAAAATAGGATCATAAAAGGAAAAAAGATAAGCATGTAAATAAAGTCTAGTAGATTTTTCTCCTCCATATTTTTTATCTCCTACAATCGGTGTGTTTTGCTCTTTTAAATGCACGCGGATCTGGTTTTTTCTTCCGGTTTTAATAGAAATATCTAAAAGCGCATAAGGTTTCTTTTCTTTCCATAACGTATAATCGGTAATGGCAAGTTTCCCTTTTGAGGAACTGTGAACAAAGGTATTTTTTTCTTCTTTTAAATAACTTTCTATATGAAGAGACTCTTGGTAATTTCCTGTTACAACAGCGACATATTTTCGCTCTAAGACGAGATTGTTCCAATCTTCTTGAAGAGCGGCTTGAATCTTTTCCTTCTTCACAAAAACAATAATACCAGAAGTATCCTTATCTAGACGGTGAAGGATAAAAACTTTCTCCCCTTTTTCATGTACATATTGATAAACTTCTTGATAAAGTGTTTTTTCTCCTTTTTGATTAGATACCGTTAGTAATCCAGCTTCTTTTAAAACGACTAAATAATTCTCATCTTCATAAAGAATCGAAAAAGGCGCTTGGATACTCTTTTCTGTAGTAAGAAAAAGAATATCCCCTTTCTTTAGACGATAAGGAAGAGAGATTTCTTTTTGATTGACAAGAATTTGGCCATAATGGACCATACTTTTAATCTTTTTCCTACGGTAATCCGTATGTGATTCTAAATAAGTAGTAAGATCTTCTTCTTGTTCAATAGAAAATAGTTTTCTCATGCAACCACCTATTTCCATTATAACGATTTTTCATAGATTTGCAAAGAAAACTTTCCTAAAAAGTATCTTACAAGATTCTTTTTTTGATATGGTCAATCCCACTTTTTTCAAGCCGTGAAATCTGGGCTTGACTAATACCTAGTTCTTCACTTAATTCCATTTGTGTCTTACCAATTAAGTATCTAGATTCTAAAACGTATCTCTCTTTATCTTTTAAAGAGCCTAAGGCATCTTTTAAACTAATTCGCTCTTCCCAACTATAATCTTTTCCCTTTTTATCTTCTAATTGATCACATAGGTAAATGACATCTCCCCCATCATTATAAATAGGTTCAAACATACTTACAGAATCCTTAAGAGAGTCAAGCGCTAAAACCACTTCATATTCCTCTATTCCTAGTTTCTCACTTAACAGTTTCGTACTAGGTTCTCTTCCCAGTTCTAAAGTTAAAGACTCTTTTAGTTTTGATATTTTATAAGCTAAATCTTTGATGCTTCTTGCAATTCTTACATTGTTATTATCCCGAAGATACCTTTTAATTTCCCCTAAAATCATCGGTACTGCATAAGTAGAAAAACGAACCTCATGCGATAGATCAAAATTATCAATCGCTTTAATTAAACCGATACATCCCACTTGAAATAAATCGTCCATATTATCAGTTCGATTATTGTATTTTTTTAAAATGGATAAGACGAGTTTTAGGTTTCCTTCAATGAGTTTTTCTTTCACACCAGGTTCGTTTTCTTTTAACCTTTTAAAAAGGTCTGTCATTTCTTCATTACTTAAAACTTTAATATCCGCAGTATTCACGCCACATAGTTCGACTTTGTGACGTGCCATAATTTTCTCCTTTCAACTCTATATTGAAAGAAATTTTCTTCTTTTATACAAAAAAAGAGAAATTATTTCTCTTGATCCCTATAAAGGGCATGCAAATGACCTCTTGCTCCAATTTTACTAGCTAGGAAAGAAGTCTTTTTCGTTGCCTCTTCAAATGTCTTTTTAAGACCTTCTTCTGTAACCCTATCATGTTTTAAATAGTAAGCAATAAATTGTGAAAAGAATAGGTCTCCTAAACCATTTGTATCAATCTCTTTTTCTTGATGAATAAGAGGAAGAAAAAGAGAATTATCGTTCCACATAAATTTTGCTCCCTTCTTCCCATAGGTGATAATGAAAAGTTGAACATTTAAAAAATCGATTTTATGAAAACGATGAAGCAGGTATTTCTCTACTCTCTCATTCATATTTAAAACAGCTATTGGTGTTTTAAATAACTCATAAATCTCTTCATCACTCATACTATCTAGTTCTTTAAAATAGCCAAGATCTACCATCTTCTTACAAGAAGTACTTTTAAAAATAGAAAGATTAGGGTGAGAAAAACTATCTAAAATAAGAACATCTTCCTTTTCTAAAATATCTTCTATTTTAGGAGATGTTAAGGAAATAGGATACCAAGTTTTCTCATTTGTTTTAAAATCTTTTTTGGTTGTCTTCCTCTTTTCATAATCGATATGAAAGAGCCTTGTTGAAACAGGATAGCGAATGATATACTTAGTTTCTACGCCTAACTCTTCTAATGATTTTAAAGCGATATCCCCATAGAAATCTAACCCACAAGCTCCCCAAATATAAGTAGGAAACTGGTCTGCTAAATTCACAACAATATTAGCAAAACTTTTTCCTCCATCTACCCCTATCATTTTTCCGTCTTGATAGTATAAATCACAAACTAAATCTCCAACACCAATGATTTTCATTACATTTCTCCTTCAAAATGATAAACTTTAGGAACAATCGTCTTATCATAAGAAACTTCCGATAAGTCTTTTTTTAAATAGCTAGCGATTTCTTTGGTTAGATACATGGATTTTACTAATAATTGATATTGATTGAAAAGAAAATCAGAAGATTCCCCTTTTAAAATAACGATATTTCTTTTTTTACTCTGAAAAAGGGATAGTAGAACCCGATCTAGTTCTTTTTCTTGATTGATAAGATAAATGATAAGTGGCTTTTGTACTTTAGAATAGGTACTTCTTCCATGGCAATAATCATACTTATCATGAAGAACAATTGTCCCTAGTCCTGCTTCTACAATCGTCGATTCTAAATAAGTAGCAGCAACGGAAGTATCCAGTCCGGTATATACCTCAAAAGAAGAATAAGCGCGAGTTAAATACTTTTCTTCTATGGATGGAAAAATGGGAAAAAAAGAAGGATTATAGTAAAGAAGAAGTAATGTCATGGGAACTAAAGTAGCACCTAAAGAGATAAAACTTTTTTCTTTAGGGAGAAAAGAGCCATAAGAAAGGAGGCTATCAAAAGTATTTTCTTCTTTTTTACTTGAAAATAAATACTTCTTTAAAGGAATCTTTTGCGCTACTGTTACGCCATAATTCATACCACTATAGCTTGCAACAAAAAGATTTTGATATTCTTCTAACGGCATATAAAGTAAATCTCGATAAGAACACGTTACCCCTAAAAGATGATTCTTCTTTTCTAATACCAAGCAAGCAAAAAGCGAAACGACTTTTGATCCTCCAGCTCCAACAAATAAAGTATTTCCCCGTATATGATCTAGGTTCTCAAATAACTGCTTACAATCTGTATAAGCAAGTGTCGATAAAATACGACTTCTAAAAAATGAAAAATTTTCTTCCATAAAAATACCACCTTAACTTCATCATAACAGTTAATGTGGTAATATTTGGTCAGTATCATTTATTTCATAAAATTCTTCTAACAAATGAACTTTAGTAATTCTAGAAAATTCAAAATGGCGAAGATCTTCTTTTCTCTCGCAATAAGCAGCTACTGCCCATCCTTCTTCTAAACGAAAAATATGATAAGGATGGATGATTCTTACATTTTCCGGTTTTCCTTTTGATAAATAGTGAATTTCCACTTTTCTTTTTTCTTTAATCGCTTTAGAAAATGCATTATAAATCGGTAAATCTTTATCTGGTAAAGGAATCGTTTCCCTCGATGTAAATAAAGAACCTCTTAATTTATCTAAAAGCAAAAGCATTTCTTCTTGTTCTTTTCCTTTTAGGGTATTAGAAAATTCTTCTAAGAAATGTAAATCCCCTTCTGAAAGACTTCTATCCGGTAAAAGAACTGGTCTTTTTAAAACATAGCCACCATAGGGTCCATGTATGGTATCCACATAAATTCCCGCTTTTTCCATCTCTTCTTTATAGAAACGGACCATTCTAGGGCTTACCTCTAAAAGAGAGGAAAGTTCTTCAATCGAATATTTTCTTCCCGTATTTAAATACTCTATCATATTTAAAAGATTGGATAACTTTCCCATAAACTCACCATCTTCATTATATCAAAAAAAGAGATTAAACTCTCTTATTTGCTAAAATTTTTGGAATTTTCTTTAGTTGATCTAGGGTTTTAATATTTCTTCTTTCTAGCCTTTTTAACATCTCTAAAAAGATAAGACTAGTACCCTCTGCATCATAATCTGCTCGGTGATGCTTCTCTTCATCCCAAACGATTTCATATCTTTTCATCAAGACCGTTAAATTATGATATTTTTCATAAGGCTCTAAATATCTAGATAATTCTAAGGTATCCACACAATCTTGATTTAAATTGCCAAGATGATATTTAAAATAAGCCATTTTTAAAAATGATAAGTCAAAATTGGCATTATGCGCCACTAAAATATCATCTTTTATCCAAGCAATAAAATGTTTTAAAACCTCTTCTTCTGTTGGTTTATCTTTTAACATTTCATCAGTAATATTGGTTACTTCCACAATTTTAGGATCTAATGGTCTTTGCGGATTAATTAGTTCATCAAATCGGTCAATTACTTTTCCATTTTGAATCTTAACCGCACCAATTTCAATCATTTGATCGCCACTTTTAGGATCTAATCCCGTTGTTTCTGTATCAAATACAATATAGGTTTCCTCTAATAAATTCTTCATACCCAACTCCATAAAAAAAGCCAAAAGGTTGGCGTCAGTTAACGATTAAACCTGTTCTACCAGGTGGGTGTCTTGTTTCAGGCTTTAGGATCCCCCGATAAATCAGGGTCTTCAACACCACTTGAATACGCTGACTCCCAATACGTTAATTAGTAGGTTTTTCAAATAAAGACAAACCATACCTTTTAGCAATTTAACTATATCATGTTTATGAGCTTCTTGTCAATGTTTCACAAAAAAAAGGAACTTGAAATTCCTTTTCATTGACAATTAAGCTGTTGGCTCCGTCGTATCTGTTGCTTCTTTTGATGCTTCTTCCTTTGCTTCCTCAGCTGGAACTTGAGCAGGTGCTTCTGTAGAAGACCCACATTCTACACAGAACTTAGCACCATCTAATAAAGTAGCTCCACATTTTGGACATTTCTTTTCAACTGGTGCAGCAGGTTCCATACTAGCTCCACAGTTAAAACAGAATTTTCCATTAGAAACGGTTCCACAATTTGGACAAGTTCTTCCTGCTGGTTCTGTTGGTGCACTAGCAGGAGCGGCAGGTGCAGGAGTAGCAGCATTTGCATAAGGATCAAATCCTTGTTGTGCGCCCTGTGCAGGTTGTGCGAAAGCATTTTGCATAACGCCACCTGTCATTCCACCACTAGCCATATTCATAACGCCAAGACCCATCATACCAGTAGCAGCTCCATTGGCATTACCGGCAGCTGTTTCCATAACATCAAGAACTCTACCTTGTTGCATCATAGAGTTAGCGTTGTGTTCGTATTCTTCAAACTTCGCTAGAGAATCATCATCTGGAGTAACAGATTCTACTAAGAATCCAACTAATTGGATACCTCTATTTCGAATAGGTTCATCAAATGTTCTTTCATCCATGATGGTTTTAATTTCATCAGAATAATTACGTAATTCCATGGCAGGAACTTTATGTTCACTATTTCCTAATTCATTTAAGACATTTTGGAAAGCAGCACTAACCTCAGAAGTCATTTGAGATAGAAGAGTCTCCTTCTTAACAACCGTCTCAGTACCAGCAAATTCTCTCATGAAAATAGCAGGATCACTAATCTTAAATGTATATTTACCATAACATTTAATTCTTACAGCCATTGGCATAAGAGTACCTAACATTTGGTTAGGAATTGCATGCCCCCAGTCTTGGAATGGAACTGGTTGAGCCGTTCCGAATTTATTATCTACAATCTCTTTTACATTGAAATAGAAGACAGCTTGTTCTTTTGCTGGCGTTCCATTATATGTAAATCTTTGCCACATTTCTTTAAAAACAGCACCGAATTGACCACCAAAGAATGATGGAGAAGTAGATTGATCAAATGTATAAGTTCCCTCTTCAGCAGTGGCATCTACAATTGATCCAGAATCATAAATAACAGCAACCTGTCCAGGAGCTACTATAATTCTACTTCCTTTTGAAATTTGTCCACTTGGTGTTGTTTGTTTCACCATCAATGTATCATTATCTAAATTGTCGCATTTAATCAGATCCTGCCATTGGTCGCCCATAGTAGATCCAATTGCACCGACAGCGGCTTTTATTAAACCCATAAAACATACCCTCTTTCTTAATTTTCTTGATAGGAACTAAGTTCCCATGCTTTTAAATTAACTTCCTTCACAGCAGAGCCACAATAATTACAATACTTGTGGCCTAATACCGTAATCGGGGCTCCACAGTTCGGACAATTAATCGCAAGTGATTTAGCAGCACCAACCTTGGATTCATCATAAATATAGATGAATTTTACTTGATATCTCGTCTGCTTTTTATATTTCGTAAAATCTTGTAAGATTTTTTCTCCTTTTCGTTTTTCGTAATAATACTCTAGTGCAACAGAAACAGTAACAGTAGCAATTCCTTCTTTTTTTTCATATGCATAAATCGCAAATTTATGAAAGATAATATCGTCATATTTTTCTTTGAAATTAGAATTTTTATAATCGTCAATGACTTTACTAATACTATCTCTAATTAAAGGATATTCCCTCACTAACTTACTATCCTGTTCTTCTAAAGCGCTAAATACTTTTCTCAATCCCTCTTCTGTCTTAGCATAGAGTTCTTGTTCATTAAATTCCGGAAAATCCTCGCGAATTCTAGGTAACATCAGTGAGGTCATTCCAGAAATACTTTTTATTCTAGTTTGATCCTCTTCCCTAGAACGAATCATTTCCTGTTTAAATTCTTTTATGGTGTGAATAGGAATGCCAAGTTCCCTAAATTTCTTTTTAAAATAGAAATAAAGAAATAAGCAAGCAATCTCTAAAAAGAGAACGATTCCTAAAATTGTACCTAATAAAATTGCTAAAAATCTCATTTATTCTCCTTAAAAACGATGACCACACATAATACAAACAGGACATTCTTGTTTTACTTTTGTACCACAAACTGGACAAGTTTTCTCCAAAGTACTTTCAATAGGTCTTAATAAAGGAGTTCCATTAGCATCAGCTGTTTGGAAAATAGAAGCGTAATTTGTTTGACCATTATTTACTGTCATCATTTGTGCTCCTGTTGTTTGTTGTGTATTCATCATTGGATTTGTAAAAATACTTGGTTGATTCATCATCTGTTGTGGCATTTGGTTTTGAGCCATATTCTGTCCCATATTGAAATTATTATTGATATCACTATTAAGAGTTCCAATATCAATGAATGTTTTCTTTGGTCCAAATCCCATTGCCTCTTCTTTGGTCATCTCTATTTCATTAATATTCTTAGAACTTTGATCTTTATCCTCTACTACAGAAGAAATCAAAGTATTATTCTCTTGAGCTGCAGCTTGTGGGATAGTAGGATCTACTGGCGCATTTGTCATTAAAAATCCAACAGGTAAAGCTTCTGGCTCAGCAATATTCATACTAAATACTTCCTCTGGCACTTGTGGTTCTAAAGCATTTTCTTCTTCCATATGAATAGGAGCAACTTCCTGTATTGGTTGAAAAATGGTATCCTCTACTGCTGGAACTGGTGTCGTATCAATGGTGAGTTCTGGTGGAGGAGCAACCTCTGGTAATTCCTCATCTAAAGGAGGAGGCGCTAACTGTACTCCGTCAACAGTTTCCTCCGTTTTAGGAGCAACAGAAACAGGTTCTAAAGCTGGAGAAGTAGGTAAATCTAATGGTTCTATAGGTTCTTCTACCTTTTCTTCAACTGGTGTTTCTAATGAATCATTTTCAACAGTCTCTACTTTCTCCTCTGGTTCTTCTACACTCTCAGGAACAACTTCAGCTGATTCTTCTTTTACCTCAGGAATTGCTTCTTCTAAAGGTTGTTCTTCTTCCGTAGATACAGTTTCTTCAACTGGTGTCTCTTCTACAGGTGGAACAGTTTCTTCTAAAGTCTCTTCCTTTTCTACCTCTTCTGTCACAGACATAACTTCTTCAACCGGTGTTTCTTCTAAAGGAGTAACCTCTATTTCTTCTTCAGGTTTTTCCTCTATAGAAGGATCTTCAGAAACTGGAATATCTTCTTTTTCTACTTTCTCTACTACTTCATCCTGTTCCTCAGATGATTTTTCATTATCTATTTCTTCTTTTTCTGCTTCATCAACCGCTACCTCTTCCTCTTTTTCTTCAACAGTTACTTCTTCGTCCTCTTCTGAGGAAGCGGATTCTTCTGCCTTTTCTTCTTTTTCAGGCTTTTCTTCTAAAGCATCAGCTGGAATGGTACCAACTACTTTTTCTTTCTTCGCACTTACACGTTTACGACTTAATTCATCTCTTTTATTAATAGCAATAGGCCCCATTGCTTCTACTGGTTCTGCTTTTTCTAATTCTACATCATGAATAACAGGAAGAACAATTTCTTCTTCCTCTTCGACTGGTTCTGGTTCTTCAATAACCTCTTCTACCACTTCTTCCTCTGGTTCTTCTTCTATTGGTTGAATAGGAGATTCAAACTTAGGTTCCATAAACTTTCCCTGATAAAGGGTAGAATAGTCAAACGTTAAATCATCCGCTGTTGGTAAAACTCGATTTAAATCCTCAACATCCCCTGTATTAGCTGCTAAAGAAACGTTATCTGGATTGTTATTAATTTCTTTTTTCTTGGTTGCAATTGGTGTATACGAAAATGTTCTTTTTACTTGTGGAGCAATCTCATTTAAAACATCATTGCTTAAACTATAAGCCCCTTTAATTTCTACATCCTCAACATCTATAGCATCTAGCTTAAAGTGCTTTGGTAAAACAGGTGCAAAATCCATTTTCGAATTATCCTCAAGCGTAATATCAGAATAAGCTAACAAAGGATAAAAGAGTGGTGGTAAAAACATCAATCCCACTCTCATAATGATTCCCTTACGGCAATAAGATCCAAATTTCCATCCCAACAACAATGTCATAACTGGAATTCCAATAAAATTCACAAAAGGAATGAAAAATAAAAGAATCATCCAATAAGGAATATCTACTGTAGTTAAAACCACAATAATATTATAAAATGGAATAAACGCTTTCCATGGGTGAATTCTAATTTTTTTGAAAATAACAGCCAGAGAAGTCATCATCACTAAGACAAATACTGCTATTACGAGTACACAAAAAAGGACATTTTCTCTCATATAAGTAAAAAACAAATTAATTAATTTACCCATATAATCATCCTTCCTATTCTTTTATACTATTAATAGTTTATCATAAATTGATAACGAATTCAACAATAAATGATAGAAGAAAAAAGAAAAAGTATGCAATCGCATACTTTAACTTTCTTTTGCAAAGGTAATATTTAATTCCTCTGGTAAATCTTGTACATAACCATCATCTTTAAAGGTGAATTTTACATGAATGGTAACATGATAATCTGTTAAGTCTTTATTAGAAACAGTAGATACTTGTGGCACAGTATCACCTGTTACAGTTTGCATAGCAGCTACGATACCTTCAATTGGACTGAAAGAAGTATATTCTTCCTCTCCGTCTACCTTATGATTTGAAACATAGTAAGTTTTTGATTTACCTGATTTATCATCTTTTGATGCACTAAAAGTAATCTCTACCTTATCAATAAATTCTATTTCTTTTAACATATTAATTGCTGTATTAGTTCCAATACCAACAAAAGTTGAACCAAGAACAGGGTCATCATCTTTATATTTATAGACAACATTTCCGTTTTTAACATTTGATATATCTACTTGAAAATGTTCATCAGTATTATTATTTCGCTTAAACATCTCTAGAATTGGATTTATCTGCTCATCAAACTCTTCTTTTGTGACAGCGCCTAAACTATGAAGTTTTAGCGTATAAGTAAGTTCCTCTTTTTTATCTTTGGTAAGAGCAAAATCTCTATTTAATTTAATAGTAACGATTAGTTCTTTTTTATTTAATAAGATGGCTTGTTTACCCATTATACCTGTAGGGCCACTACCACCTACTAACCAACCAGCAACGTTATTTGCGAACAATGTACTGGCAATTGAAGTAGAACTTTTGTAACACAATTGTTGTCCACCATAACTGACGCAAAGATCAGCAATATCCTTACTTTCACCGTCAAGAACTTTTTGAAGCCTTCCAGCTATTCCAGAAACAGAAGTAAACGTTAGTTTAGCATTTTCATCATGATCAATTGAGGCAGAAACAGTTTTATTTTCCTCATCTACTTCAGTTGTAAATGGCAATTCCATATTTCCTATATATTCTAGATCATCAGTTAATAAGTGATCAATATATGTTAAAGTAATTTCATTTACAAAGATAGCCTCTAAAGAAATTGCGCCTGTTTTTCCGGCTTCTATTTCGGTTATAGTCTCGTCTTTGTTATCTTTAACTTTCCATCCTACAAAGACTTTTCCCTCTTGTGTTGGCTCTGGTAATTTCATTCCTTCAATAGTATATTTATTTTTCGTTGTACATTCTTCACAAGTAGCACCATTGTATTCGTAAGTAATGTCATATTCAATAGCAGTAAATTTTGCTGTTAAACTTAAATCTTCGTGATGATCAGATCCCTTGAAAGATTTTACTGGTTCTCCACTACCGTTAATTATCCATCCATCAAAATTATATCCATTTTTTGTTAATTCAGGTAATGTTACATTCTCATCTTCTACAGTATATGTAGATGGGGTACAATCTTCTTCACAAGATTCCTTATAAGTAATTGTATATGAAATAGCGGTAGCAGATGGAGTTAAGGTTTGATCACTAGCTGGCATTGTATATTTGTTATCTGTTACTCCATCACTCCAAGTTACATTTTCATAACCTGGTTTTAAAGTAGTGGTAAGTGTTACTTCTTCTTCATAATAATGCGTATTTTCTTCTTGAATCGCATCATTCTTAGAAGCAGTTGCACTTTCTATTCCTTTTCCTAACTGGAATGTTAAATGAAAGGTATTTCTTTCATAATAGTATTTAACGGTTGTTGAACCATCTTCTGCTATAACATTAGTATTTTCAATAGTTGGCTCCTTTAATCCACCATTTTGGATACCTGCTTTTAGGTCATCTGTTAAATCACTATCTATTAAATTGAAGTTAGGGATTGTTCCTACTCTTCCTTTTAGAGTTTCGTTTGTAATTGTTTTTTCAAGTTTATAGGATCCCTTCGTATCCATTAAATAGAGTTCTACTTTATAAGAAGCAATCACTTCTTCCCAAGAAGCTGTTAAGGTTAATTCCCCTACTGTTCCCTTAGGAAGTGTTGTTACGTTACTAGTAAGATCCTCTGAAGTCCATCCTAAGAATTTATATCCTAGTCTAGTTGGGGTAGGAAGTGTTACTTCATCCTCAATTGTATAAGTCTTATCTTGACAATCTTCACATTCAGCATCTTCATCTAACGTAAAATGAATCGTATAAGTAATTGGCGTGAAACTTGCTTTTAACTCTAAATTTTCTAAATATTTAGAACTCTCAAAAGAAGTTACAGCTTTATTCTCCCCATTAATAATCCATCCATTAAAGGTGTATCCCTCTTTCAATAAAGTTGGAAGTTTTACTTCTTTATCTTCTATAGTATAAGTAGATGGGGTACAATCTTCTCCATCACATTTTTCATCATAAGTGATGGTATAGGTATTAGCTTCCCAATTTGCTGTAATGGTTAGATTACCTGTTGTTCCTTTCTTAATAACACCGTCGAAAGCTTCTCCTTCTATTGTCCAACCAGTAAATCGATATCCTACCTTCGTTGGTTCTGATAAAGAGAATTTCTCTTCTACATTATAACTTTCTTTATTCTTTCCGCTGCCACCATTTAATTCATACGTAATAGTATATTCTACTGGAGTAGTGGTAGCTGTTAAAGTAATATTATTATTTATAGTATAAGTAAATGCGGCATTTACTTGCTCATTGCTCCAATGAGCAAAGTCATAACCATCTTTTAGGATAGCCTTTACCTTTACTTTCTCCCCATAATAATAAGTGCCTTCTCCCTCAAGAGATTTAATTCCATTATCCCCTTTTAGACTAAGTTTGTATTTATTTCTTACATAGTAGTATTGTACGGTAGTTTCTCCCTCTTCCACAGTTACTGTTTTTCTTGCAGGACTAGTAAATCCTGGATACGTTTTTACAGCAGGAGTAACCTCACTACCTTCATCCGTACTAAACACCTCTACTTTTTCTGGTTTAGTAGGATATTTTCCATCAAGTCCCATGAGATAATGTTCTACCTGGTAATCTATCTTCTTAATTTTTTCCCACTTAGCTTCGATAGTAGTATCTTCTTTAATGCCTGATTCAAAATCATAAGGTTTAGAACCAACATACCATCCTTTAAAGATATAACCATCTCTTGTTGGAGTTTTAGGTTCTTCTATTTTTTCATTATGTTTTACTTCTTGGGTGGTATCATTTCCCATACCATCATCAATGGTAATAGAATAATGGTTTTCTTCAAAACGGGCTTCTAGTTCCATACCGTCAGTAATGGTACCGGAACTAAAGTCAAATTCTTTATTTCCAACATACCATCCTAAAAAAGTATAACCTTCCTTAACCGGATCTTTTGGCTTTACTAGTTCACCTAGATTATGGACATTCTCTAAACGGTATTCTTTTCCATCTACCATGAAAGTAACCGCATAATCTTTTCGCTGGCAGAATGTTACTAGCAAAATAATAAGTACAATTAGAAAAACAAAAATGACGCCAATTTTAATGATTTTTTCTTGTTCATTCTTTTGTTCTTCTTTTTTTATTTCTACTTTTTTGCTCGTTTGATTCTTTGCTTTTTGAGCCATCCTTTTTTCTCCTTTCTTTTTCTAAAGAGCCTATTGCTCTAACTCCAATATTATACACGAATCTCCTATTTTGTCTAGTTTTTTGGTATTTTTTTAGAAAAAAAACGAAATAGATATCTATTTCGTTAAGGCAATATGTAATTCTTCTAATTGCTTATCGGATACAACATTAGGAGCCTCACTCATCAAACAAGAAGCACTTGCTGTTTTTGGAAAAGCAATCACATCACGAATGTTTTCCGTACCAGATAGAAGCATTACCATTCTATCAAGCCCAAAAGCCATTCCCCCATGTGGTGGCGTGCCATACTTTAAAGCATCAACGAAGAAACCAAACTTCTCTTTAATTTCTTCTTCTGTTAAACCGAGTGCCTCAAACATCGTCGCTTGAACATTTTGATCATGTATACGAATAGAACCTCCCCCTGCTTCATACCCATTGATGACAATATCATAGGCTTTTGAATAACAGTGTGCTTTATCCGTAAGAA
This sequence comes from uncultured Bacilli bacterium, assembly GCA_947632115.1. GTDB lineage: Bacteria > Bacillota_I > Bacilli_A > RF39 > UBA660 > UBA5578. The sequence goes on along the minus strand of CANROB010000002.1, from coordinate 59,873 downwards.
GTTTTCCAATATCACTATCTTTTGGAGCTGTGAATGGATGATGGCAAGCAACGTATCTTCCTTCTTCTTCACTATATTCAAAAGATGGAAAATCAACAACCCATAAAAGTTCATAACGATTTGAATCAATTAAATTTAGATCATGTCCTAATTTCAAGCGAAGTGCCCCTAAACTTATCTTCACAATATTCTTTTTACCAGTAATTAAGAAAGCCATATCATTTTTTTGAAGAGAAAGGATATCTATTAAAGTTTGCTTTTCTTCTTCTGATAATAGTTTAGCAATACTACCAGTTAACTCTTCTTCTAATTTTAAATAGATAAGCCCCGTTGCCCGGTAGGTTTTCACATAATCCGTTAATTTATCAATTTCTTTTCTAGAATACTTATCAGCGCAGTTTTTAGCAACAATAGCATTTACAATTCCACCTTCTAGAAGAGAAGTTTTCAAAAATTCTATCTCGGTATTTTGAAAAAGATTCGTAACATCTTGAATTTTCATATCAAAACGTAAATCTGGCTTATCAGAACCATAGAGATCCATCGCATCATCATATTTCATTCTTCTTAAAGGAAGAGGAATATCGATTCCCTTTACTTCTTTAAAAATAGTAGCTGCAAGTCTTTCTCCTAAATCCATGACATCTTCTTCATCGACAAAGCTCATCTCAATATCGATTTGCGTAAATTCAGGCTGTCTATCGGCCCTTAGGTCCTCATCACGGAAACATTTGGCAATTTGAAAATATTTTTCCATGCCTCCAACCATCAATAGTTGTTTAAATATTTGGGGAGATTGTGGAAGGGCATAAAATTTAGAAGGGTTTACTCTGGAAGGTACTAAATAGTCTCTTGCTCCTTCTGGCGTGGATTTACAAAGAACGGGTGTTTCAATTTCTAAAAAGCCCTCTTTATCTAAAAAGTTTCTCGTTGCCATAGTTACTTGATGACGCAATTTTAAATTATCTTGAAGACGATTTCTTCTTAAATCAAGATAGCGGTATTTTAATCTCGTATCCTCTAAAGCCGTTGTATCTTCAGCTATCTCAAAAGGAAGATCTAAAGACGTATTTAAAATCTCTAGAGTCTCTATTTCTACTTCTACCTCACCTGTTGCGAGTTTCTCATTAGGGCTTTCCCGAAGAGCGACTGTTCCTGTTACTTTAATAACATATTCATTTTTTAAAGTTTCTGCCTTTTCATAGCAGGCATTCTCAGGACGAACAACTAATTGGATAATCCCACTTCTATCTCTTAAGTCAATAAAGTAAAGACCTCCTAGATTTCTTCTTTTCGCAACCCATCCATAAAGTTCTACCTGCTTACCAACAAATTCTTTTGTTAGTGTTCCATTTTGAATTGTTTTCATAATTCCTCCTAACTAAAAAAATTCCATAAAGATAGGGACGATGAATCGCGGTACCACCCTACTTCATAGAATTTCTATGCACTTTATTTCTTTAACGCAGAAAATACGATTATTTAGCGTTTGGTGTCTTCTAGGCCCCTTTAAACTGATTTTCACCAACCATCAGCTCTCTACTTTAAAATAAGAACTATACTCTTCCAAACAAATACAACTTCATTTTATTCCTAATTTTTTATTTTGTCAATCTTTTTAAAAGTTCTTCTTTGGTTATTAATTCTTGCGTACCGGTCTCTAGATTTTTAAAAGCAACCTTTTTTTCTGCTACTTCCTCTTCTCCAATTACACCTACATAAGGGATCCCTAGCCGGTCTGCATATTTTATTTTTTGTTTCATGCCCTTTTCTTGGTAGTAGACATCTGTCTTTATTCCATTTTCTCTTAGGTAATTGGCGATATCTAAAGTATAGCCTCTTACTTCTTTATCCATTGGAACTAAAAGAATAGAACTAATAGACTCATGATTTTCTTTTAAAATTCCAGCCTCTTTTAACTGCGAATAAAGACGACTTAACCCAATCGAGATACCAATTCCTGGTAAGTGTTGATCCGTATAATATTCGGTTAAGTTTTCATATCTTCCCCCAGAACAAATACTTCCTAGACTAGGATAGTCATCTAAAATAGTTTCATAAACCGTACCTGTATAATAATCTAGTCCTCTAGCAATCGTTAAATCAAGGGTATAATATTCTTCTTTTACTTGAAATTCTTTTAAAGCAGAAAAGACAATTTCTAACTCTTCTAATCCTTCTTGATAAAGAGGATGATTCGATAACTTCTTTAAAGAAGCAAGTTTTTCTTCTACGGTTCCAGAAGTATGTAGGAACGTAAAAATCGCATCGATATTCTTTTCCACTATCCCCTGCTCTAAAAGTTCTCTTTTAACAACCTCTTCTCCCATTTTATCCATCTTATCAATAATCCGTAAGATATCTGTAATTTCATGTTCTAATCCTAAACTTTCAAAGAAACCAGATAACACTTTCCGATTGTTGATACGAATCGTAAATTTTCCCAGTTGTAACTCCTCGAAAACATGATAAATAACGGTTGGAATTTCGGCATCATAGACAAGATCTAAAGACTCATTTCCAATAATATCAATATCACATTGATAAAACTCCCGAAATCTTCCTTTTTGAGGTCTTTCCCCACGAAAAACTTTACTGATTTGATATCTTTTAAATGGGAAGATTAAATCATTATAGTGACTAGATACATAACGCGCTAAAGGGACCGTTAAATCAAATCGTAAAGATAAATCGGTATCTCCTTTAAAAAATCGATAAATTTGTTTTTCCGTTTCTCCTCCTGCTTTTGCAAGCAAAACTTCTGATAATTCAATCGTTGGTGTATCTAGTGGTAAAAAGCCGTATTCTTCATATACTCTTCGAATGGTATCTACCATCCAATTAAATTGAATTTGATCAGGAGGTAATAATTCCATAAATCCTGATAAAATTCTTGGTTCTACTTTCTTCATTTTATACCTTCTTTCTATTTACTCTTCTATAAATACGAAAAAGCAATGTCGAAAGAAAACCTGATAAAACTGTTTTATCCATTCCTTTACTTTTCCCATTTAAGATCACCTCATAGTATATTAAGTATATAGTTTTTTTCTTATTTAGTCAATGAAACTCTTTTACTTTTGACTTTTCTAAAGTAGACTCTATCTCGCTACCTAAAGTATTTAAAACATTATTTCTTTCTCCTTCAGAAGGATACCAATAGACAAAGGATTTTTCACGATTATCATAAGCAATTCCATAAACAATACGCCCATTTAATAAGTGAAAAAGATTTCCTTGCCTTTTTCCATAAGGATACTTTTCTACTAGTTCTTTTACATCACAAGAAAATAAAGGGAATGCCTGGACCGTATTTTGGGAACTAGCATAAATAGAATAACGCATATCTAAAAAGTTCTCATCTTTTCCTACATAAAGAGGATTATCTAGATTTAAAAGAGGATAACTCTTTTTTTCTTCCATATCTAAAATGTATTCTAACCCATAGATTTTATAAAATAAAGTTTTATGATTGATAAAAAACATCTCTTCCGCTTCTAGAATAGGAATCTTGGTAGCTCCTTCTAGTAATCGCGCTTTATTCCCACGATAGTCAATTCGATAAGCCTTGGTCATGACAAGACCTACCATATTTTTGGAAAATGTCTTTTGAACAGCATCCCACTTACTTAAAGAAGATAAAACAACTTCTCCTGTCTTATAATTAATGACACGGTAAAGATTAGGTTCTCCTAAGAGAATTTCTAACTCACGATTGCAATTTCGTACAACAATGAGATCTTCCTCACTACCATAGGTTCCAACAAAGTGATACCCATAGTGGGCCAAATAGTCTCTTAGCATCTCTTCGGTGGAAAAGATAGAGTAGGCTTGAAACTCTCTTTCTGATATCATACGTCTTTCTTGTTCGATTCCTATAATTGGTTCTATTCGCATAAGCTTCCCTCGCGGTTTATTATAGCATGATAGATAAAAAACCACAAGAAAAAGAGACTAAGAAGTCTCTCTTTCCTTCATGGTCTTGATGCTATCGCTAATCTCATCACGATAGTACTGATACGTCGTTACCATAATAATAGCAACTGGGAAAGAAATAAAGATTCCGGTAATTCCAAAAATCATACTACCAGCAGACATCGCAAAGATAGTAAGAAGTGGATGGATCTGATTGGTCTTTCCATAAACGGCAGGATTAATAACATAACTATCTACACTAGAAAGAATAAAGAAAGCTATCAAGGTTCTAACAAACAAACCTGGGCTTACAACAAAAGCTGTAATCGCCGCAACACAGTTACAAGCAATTCCTCCAAAATAAGGAATCATATTACTAATTCCCGCTAAAAAGCCTAATAATAAAGCATTAGGATGACCAATAAATTGATAAACTAATCCGTATTCAATAACAGAAATAAACATTACTTCTACTAACCCACTTAAGTAGTTCTTCATGCCTCTATCTAACGATCTAACATATTGATAAGTCTTTGGCTTTTTAGCTTTAAAGAATTTCTTCACACCCGAGCGAATTTTATCCATATCAATTAAGAAATAAACATACGCTGCCATACCAAAGAAAATTTTTCCAAGAAGGTCAATAGAACTACCGATGATATTGATAGCGCCATTAGAGACATATTTTGTTACATCTTGAATAATGGTTTGAAATCCATCATTAATCGTATCCTGTAATCCCGAAATATTGATATTCCAATCCTTCGTAGAAATTTCGGTAAGGAAGGTATTAATATTAGAAAATAAAGAAGATAATTGGCCAATTAATACACTGGTTACCATATAAATCGTTAGGACAATAAGGGCGAGGATGATAAACATTAAAATGGTAATACTGAGCCACTTTGGTAATCCTTTCGACTGCATTTTCTCAACAATAGGATGTGTTGCATAAGCAAGAGCAAATGCTACTACAAAAGGCGCTACAATCGCAATAAATTTATTGACGCCATCAATCCATAAATTGCCTGTTCGATAAATTAAGAAAATCGTTAAAGCAATTAAGGCAATATTTACTAGTTTAAAATCTACTTTATCTTTTTTAATCATGTTTTTCCCCACTTTCTAATAAAATGGTAATCGGTCCATCGTTTAGAATAGATACTTTCATATCAGCTCCAAAAACTCCTTCTTCTACAGAAACATACTGTCTTAATTTTTGGTTCCATTTTTGATAGAGAAGACTAGCCTCTTCTCCCTTCATCGCCTCTATATAACTAGGCCTGTTCCCTTTTTTGGTATTTCCATAAAGAGTAAATTGTGAAATACTTAAAATACTTCCACCAACATCTAGTAAAGAACGATTCATAACCCCACATTCATCATCAAAAATACGAAGATTTAAGACCTTTTTTACCATATAATCGATTTCTTTTTCGGTATCTCCTACCTTAAAACCGACTAAAAGAACAACACCCTTTTTAATCTCTCCTACGACTTTACCATTAACAGAAACGGAAGAATGTAGGCTTCTTTGTACCACTACTCTCATTAATTAATTACCCTTTCCACCTGAACAATACTAGAAATCATTCGTAAATCATTCATAAACTTCTCTAATTTTTCCGTATTATCTACTAAAACATTTAAAGTAAACATGTAAGATCCTTCATTTTGAATGGTGTTAATGCTTTGAATAGAAACATCAGAACTAGAACTTTTTGAAATAATTTCTAAAAGTAAATCTTTATTTTCGGTTGCGCGAACAAAAATGTCTGTTGCATATCTTTTACTGACAGGGTCATTCCAAGATACATCAATCATTCGCTCTTCTAAATCACTAATGTTTGGACAAATCGTTCGGTGGACATTAATTCCGTTTCCTCTCGAGATATAACCAACAATAGAATCACCAGGAATAGGTTTACAACACCCAGCAATATTGACTTTAATCTCATCAATCCCCTCGACTACAATATCATTTTTGACTTGAATTTTCTGTGATCCACTTTTCGTCACCTTATCAAGAAGGATTTCTTCTCTGGTTCGGTTATCATTCGTATAAAAATTGACAATCGATAAAGGCGTTATTTTATTATTGCCAATCGAAATATAAAGTTCATTTAAATCTCCCATATGGAATTCTTCTAAAATTTCATTTATCGAATCTGTACTATAAAATTCTGCAAAAGGGATTTTTCTCTTTCGAACTTCTTTTTGTAGTAGGTCAGTTCCTATTTTTAAATATTCTTCTTTATCAATTTTATTATAGAAACTTCTAATTTTATTCTTAGCCTGAGCTGTAAAGGCCATATCAATCCATTCACGAGAAGGCCCTGCTGAATTTTTGTTGGTATTAATTTTTACAATATCGCCATCATTTAAGGTATAGTCTAGGGGAACGATGTTTCCATTCACTAATGATCCTACCATCGTATCTCCAACCCCACTATGTACACGATAAGCAAAATCAATAGGCGTAGATCCTTGTGGAAGTTCTATAACATCTCCTTTTGGCGTAAAGACATAAATGGTATCTTTTAAAACATCCTCTTGAACGCTTTTGACAAAAGCTTCATCATTCGTCTCTTCCTCTTTTAATTCCATAATCTCTCGGAAGAACTGAAGTTTTTGCTCCATCGCACTTTGCATGCTAGCTTTCACGTTACTTCCATGTTCTTTATAAGACCAGTGAGAAGCAATTCCGTGCTCGGCAATCTCATCCATTTCATAGGTACGGATTTGAATTTCAAATAAGTATCCCTCTAGTCCGAAGACAGTCGTATGTAAAGACTGATACATATTCGTTTTTGGCATCGCAATATAATCTTTAAAGCGTTTGGGAATTGGACGATACTTTGAGTGAACAATTCCTAGGGCTTGGTAACACTCAGGAATCGTATTCACATAAACTCTCATCGCTAAAAGGTCATAGATATCATTAAAGCGTTTCCCTTTATCCAATTTTTTATAAATACTATAAATACTTTTCGCTCTACCTTTGATTTGATGTTCAATGCCATTTTTATGAAGTAATTCACTTACTTTAGACATCATCTCATTAACAATGCGGTCACGTTCTTTTCGGGTTTGATTTAACTTTTCAACGATAGAAAAGTAAACATCTGGTTTATAATAGCGAAGAGACAAATCCTCTAACTCACTTTTAATTTGATTCATTCCAAGACGATGGGCAATAGGTGTTAAAATATCTAACGTTTCTTTTGCTTTTTCTTTTTGCTTTTTCTCAGGCAAAATCCAAAGAGTTCGCATATTATGTAGGCGGTCCGCTAATTTAATAATAAGAATTCTTACATCTTCGGATAATCCTACTAAGATTTTCCTGTGATTCGCAATAACGGCTTCATTATCACAAGTGAATTTTAACTTATTGATTTTCGTAACCCCATTCACTAAATCCGCAATCTCTTTGCCAAATGGTTTTTCGATTTCTTCATAGGCACAATCACAATCTTCAATGGTATCATGCAAAATAGCGGCACAAATGGTCTGATAATCAGCATTAATATCAGATAAAATATAGGCTACATTTAAAGGGTGGATAATGTAATCCTCTCCCGTTAATCGTTTTTGACCAAAATGTTTTTCATAAGCAAAAAGATACGCCTCTGAAATCAGTTTTCTCTCTTCTGGTTTCGTAATATACGTACAAACTTTTTCATATAGCTCATCAAATGTCAATTTTGGATTATCTTTTCTCATGATTTCACCTTACTCTATTTGAAAAATTTTCATTCGTTTTTGATCTACAACGGAACTAATCGCCTGTAGATAAAGGATATCTTTACTAGAAAAATCTTTTTTGAGATTTTTTAAATAATTTAAAATATGATTTACGTTCTCCCTCTCTCCTTCTTGAATCCGTACCCTTTCCCGTAAAGGACTAGTAATTCCTAGTACCAGAAGGAAAGCTCCCATTATCGGAAGATAAAAATTGAAAAGACTAGTCTCTTTTAAAAGAAAAGAAAAAGCACTCATCATATTTAAGAGAATGAGAAACCCACTCAAAAAAGTGAATAACGCTGAATTAGCCGTTTCTAGAGAAACAAAGTATTTTTCTTTTATCGCTTCAATAAAAGAATATTCTGTATCCCGATTGCTTAAATTTTCTAAAGCATATTCCTTAACAGCTTTTCTAGAAAAAGACTTCTCTTCTTTTTGGATTTTTATCATTTTCTTTTTTCTTCTTTCCTCATTTTGTTGAAATTCAACGGGAGTCAAGAACATTCCACATAAAAAGCGAAATTCAAAAGAATCTATCGAAGCCATATCTATATTAGGAAAAAGTGAAAAAACTTCTCCATCAAAAAGGATGGTCTCTTTTTCTAGTTCATAAAAGATTTCTGAAACAATTTGTTTTTCAAAAATTCTATTCTTCTTATGATACCATAAAGAATGGATAAAATAGGCCTCTAAAGGACTTACCGAAATGGTATCTACGTTCTCTTTTTTAAGACTGTGAGTTTCTTTGGTAATAACAACTTTTGCTCTTATAAGATAGAAAAAGTTGATAAAAACAAGAATTAAAGTTATCCCTAAACCGATACCCTCTAAGAGTAAATTATCCGTTTTAATGATAAAACTATAAAGTGTTACTAACAAAAGAAGAAAAACAATACTAGCTATCCATCTTCCATAATGTTCTTTTTGCCCCTTTAATCTCATAAACTCACCTACAGTAAATTATATCATAATGGTTTTAATTAATAAAGAAGAAAAAAGGAATTAACAGTTAATTCCTTTTACTTTTAATTCTTCAATTTCATCTTTATCTTCTACTTCATACCATTTTTTCTTCTCTGGTTTTCCGATTCTTCTTTTCTCTAACAAATACCATAAATGGATAGCTAAGAATAAAGAAGAATACGTACCAGCAACAAGACCAATTAATAATGCATAGTTGAAATTTAAAATTTCATGAGAACCTAAGAAGATAAGAGAAAGAACTGGAAGTAAAGTCGTAATAGAAGTTAATAAACTTCTTGAGAATACTTCTCTTAAACTAACATTTACTAAGTTGTTTAATTCCTTTTTCGTCTTTATCTTTCCATGGTAAAGTTTTTCTTTATTCTCTCTTAACCGGTCAAAAGCAACAATGGTGTTGTTAATAGAATAACCGATAATAGAAAGAATGGCTGCAATAAAGATACTAGTAACTTCTAATTTTAATAAACTAAAGGCAATTACTACAATTAAACAGTCATGCATCAAAGCAAAGACAGAACTTACTCCATAACTAAAGGTAAAACGAAGAGTAACGTAAATAATTAAACCAATAAGAGCTAACGCTAAAGACCAAATAGCATTTTCTAAAAGTTGCTTCTTTACAAGATTAGAAACAGCTCCCACACTAGCAGTTGCTCCATCATACTTCGCAAAATAAGTATCTACTTTATCATTATCACTTGCTGTAAATACATCACTAAGTGTTAAGTATACGGTATGATCATCTACTTGTTCCGCACTTTCTAAGTGATATCCTAAAGAAGTAATCTCTTGACCAACAGTATCCTTATCAAGGGCTACATTTGCTTGAAGAGAAATACTAGAACCACCCTTAAAATCAATTCCTAAATTAAATCCATTTAAGAAGACATATACCATTCCTACTACTAAAACAGCAAGAGAAATCGTAAAGAAACGTGGATTCCATTTGGTGAAAGAGAATTTTTCTAAAGAACTCTTTTTATTCAAATCCCCAATACCAATAAATGCTTTTAAATGATGATCAAAAGCCCCACTTAATACGAATTTCTTAAGTAGATAACGAACAAAGCATACCATAACAAGGAAGGTAACTACAATACTGATAAGTAACATAGTTGCAAATCCCTTAACACTACTTTCTCCAAACCAGAAGAGAATGAATGCAGCAATAAAAGTAGTAATATTCGCATCAAAAATAGATGAGAAAGAATTTTTATTTCCTTTTTCAAAGGCTTCTTGTAAGGTAGATTTTGCTCTTAATTCCTCTTTAATTCTTGTAAAACTAATAACACAAGCATCGACTGCCATACCAATACCAATAACAACAGCGGCAATAGATGGTAAAGTAAGTCTTCCGCCAATTAAATTGAAAATAAGGAATACAAGTACCGTATAAACCAAAATACCTACACTAGTAATAAAACCACTAAAGCGATAAATCATAGTTAAAAGTAACATGATTGCAACAATACCAACTACTCCTGCAATAAATGTTTTATCAAGAGCATCTTCTCCAAAAGAGGCATTAACGGTACGAGAAGAAATCTCCTCTAATTTAGTAGGTAAACTACCAGAATTGATAAGTTCTGCTAGATCTTCTGCTTCTTTTTGAGTAAAGTTTCCTGTTAGACGAACATTATTAGTCGTCAACTCATCTTGAATGTAGGCATAAGAAATACATCTAGAACTTCCTCCGGTACCACAGTTTGCTCTTTCAGTTTCAAAAGTGTCTCCTTCTTCCCAGTCTAGCCAAATAACCATTGGCTCACCTGCAGCTCTCAAAACTTCTGTTTTAGAGTGGAAAGTATCGATATCCGCAATATCTAAAATAAGATAGTAAGTTCCGACATTCTTTTCATCTTGGGCAACTTTCACAGAACCGGCACGTAAAACACGAGAATCCATGATGAGTTCATCACTACTATTTCTAAAAGTTAAGTTGGCCATTTTACTTAAAGTATTTTTAGCCTCGCTTTCATCCGTTACACCAGCTAATTGTACACGGATGTTATTTCCTTCAATCGAAATTTCTGGCTCACTAACTCCTAATATATCAATACGTTTTAAAATAACGCTATAAGTATTGGTAACCATATCTTGGGTTACTTTACTACCATCAGTGCTATTAACCTTATAAAGAATTTCAAATCCTCCCTGTAAATCTAGACCAAATTTAGTAGATTTTAAAACAGGAATGAGAGAAACTCCCATAATAGCCATTATCAAAATCGTAACCAAAATAGATAACACAAGGGTTTTTCTTTGTGCTTTTTTTCTTCTAGTTTCTTTTACGACATTTTTATTGGTTACTACTTCTTTTTTCGTCTCTTTTATTTCCTTTTTCTTTTCTTGTTCTTCTTTTACTGGCTTTGTTTCTTGTTTTGCTGGGGCTACTTTTTTTGCCACCTGCAATTTTTTTCTTTTTGCCATATTATCACCTATCCTTGTTTTTTTCTATGTATTGATAAATGGAAGCATTATCCGCATGTAAAATATCATCGACCATCTGATGAAGAAATAAGTCACTCGCCATCTTCCATTTGGAATTGGCTAAATAATCCCATATTTCTTTGGTAGAAATAGAAGGATAATCATTTCTTTCTAGGTCGCATACTTTACTGCGTAAAGCTGGCTCTAATCGATGATAGAGATCCTCTAATGTTTGAAATTCAATCTCCATTTCTAATCTCCCGCTCTTTCACATACAATATTGTATACTAAAAACTAACTTTTGAAAAGGAGAAACATGAAAAAAAGTAAATTTATTCAGTCAAGTATCCTCTTATTAATAGGAGGATTTGCGACAAAAATTCTAGGAATGGTTGTAAGAATTATTTTAACGAGAAAAATAGGAACACTAGGAATGGGTTATTATTCTCTTTTAATGCCAACCTTCATGCTTCTTTTATCGATTAGTGGAATGGGTCTTTCTACTGCTTTAAATGTTCTTTTAGCAAGTAATCGATATAACAATAAAAATTTATTAATCATCTCTTTAGTTCTTTCTTTGGGAATGGACTTCATCCTTGCTCTGATTCTTTTTTTAGGGGGAAGATGGATAGCTAGTAGCCTTTTAAAAGAGCCTATTCTTTATTATCCTTTAGTAGCTATTTCTTTTGTACTTCCCTTCATCAGTGTTTCTAATATTTTTCGTTCTTATTACTTTGCAAAAGAGAGAATGGTTCCTCATGTATTATCGAATATTTTAGAGGATTTTTTAAAGTTACTTCTCATTTTCTTTGGTATCTCTCCTTTTCTTTCTAACTATTCTCATGCTCTTACCTTTTTAATGCTTACAAATATTGTCTCCGAGTTTTCATCGATTACCATTTTTATTATCTGTTTTCCAAAATTTCAACTAGAAAAGAAAGATTTTTTGATAGAGAAAAAGTCTTTAAAAGCCATTTTTAAAATCGCCATTCCGACAACACTATCCCGCTTAGTAGGATCTATTTCCTATTTTTTAGAACCCATTATTTTAACCACGGTTCTTTTAAAAATTGGATATGGAAAAGAATCCATTATTACAGAATACGGCATTATTAACGGGTATGTACTTCCTATTTTAATGCTCCCCTCTTTTTTTACCAATGCTATCTCGCAAGCATTAACCCCTATTGTAAGTAAATACTACTTTCAAAAAGAAATTGCTTATGTAGAGAAAAAAATTCATCAAGCATTATACTTTTCCCTAGGAATTGGTCTTAGCTATTCTGCTATTTGTTTTTTCTTTCATAAAGAACTTCTTTTTTTCCTATATCATACGAGGGAGGGATGCGAGTATATTCTTTTTCTCTTACCTATTTTTCTTTTTTACTATCTAGAAGGGCCTCTGCTTTCCTCTTTGCAAGCTATGAATCAAGCTAAAATCAATTTAAAAATTTCCCTTGTCAATTTTTTTATCCGCACGATTGGTCTTTTTCTACTAAGTTCTCTTTCTATCGGTCTTTATGGATTATTAATTGCTCTTGCCATTAACATTTTATTCACTGTTTTCTATGCTTCTTTCAAGGTTCACACTTCTTTACATTCGAAAAAAACTATTATATAATGAGTACGAGGTGTATAAACGTTATGGAAACAAGAAAAGAACAAAACGGTATCATTAGAGTCAATAAATTCGCCCTTGAAAGAATGCTTAAAAAAGCCGCTTCCCTTGCCCTTGTAGGAACGATGTCTTGTAGTATCTTAGGTGGGGTCGTTGGATATCAATTTGGCTTTCATGAAGCACAAGCAACTGCTAACAAAACGGTTCCTTATGGCTATGTTCTTACCCAAACAGAAGATCAAATTGGAATGGGAGGAAGTATTACGGATACCGCATCCCAGTATTATTCTCCTAGATACGCTTCTATGTATGAAAATATAGATGAATATGCAAGAATTATCGAAGAGATAAATGGACTCCATCATAATGAAACAGTTCATCCTGGACAAACCATTCATCTTCCAGTGATGGTAGATGAGACAAATCCTCACTATTTACAAACTCTTCTTTTACAAAGTCAAATCGAGGAAATAGAACAAAACGAGTATTGGGTTTCTCATGAAGTAAAATTAGGAGAAAGTATTTCTATTCTTGCTGCTAGGGCAAGTGGATCGGAATCAGAAACCGCTCGCTTGATTCAAAAAATTCTAGAGAGAAATAATAAAGAAACTACCGAAATTCTTCATGATGGTGAAACGATATGGATTGTTAATCCCCGCTTAGGACCTCTTAAAATTTCTCTTCAAGAAGAAGAGGATGCTCTAAGAGAAGAATTAAAGGCTATTGCCGATGAACAAAATCAAATAGAAGAAACAAAAAAACCACTTTCTTAGTGGTTTTTATTTGGTCACTGGTTTATTCTCATAGCAAGTAACAATATTTTCAAGGAGCATAGCAACTGTCATAGGGCCAATTCCTTTTGGTACTGGTGTAATATAAGATGCCTTTTTTTCTACTTTTGCAAAGTCGACATCCCCTACTAGTTTTCCCTCTACACGGTTAATACCTACATCAATAACAACTACTCCTTCTTTTACCATATCTGCGGTAATCATTTTAGGAGATCCAACCGCACAAACTAAGATATCTGCTTGTTTTGTCATCTCTTTTAAATTTTCTGTTTTACTATGACATACTGTTACCGTTGCATTTTCTCCTAGCATCAAACTGATGAGTGGTCTTCCCACTAGTTTACTTCTTCCAACAATCACAACATGCTTTCCTTCAATCGGAACTTCATATTCTTTTAAAATACGCATAATTCCTAAAGGAGTACAAGGGACAAGGGTTTTTCTACCATTAATCATTCGACCCGTATTAATATCCGTTAGACCATCTACATCTTTACTGTTACTAATGGAATTTAAAATTCTTTTTTCATTATAACGCTCTGGTAGTGGGAGTTGAACTAAAATACCGTTTACATATTCATCATTATTCAATTCTTTTATTTTATTAATAATCGTAAGTTCAGGGGTATCTTCGTCAAATTTAAAGTGTCTAAAATAAACTCCTACGGCATTACAGGCTTTTTCTTTTCTTGTGATGTAAGAATCACTAGCCGGATCACTTCCCACTTGAATAACTGCCACACTAGGACGAATCATACAATTTTTTAATTTATGCTTCAAATCCTCTTGTATTTTTAAACTTAATGCTTCTCCATCCATGATTATACTCATTTTTTATCACCTCAATAATGTAAAGTAGTCATCGCTACTTTCTATCTTCATTATAGCAAAAAAGAACCCATTTCAAACAAAAAAGTAACTATTTGACAAATTTTACATATCTGAAGTGTAAAGCAAAAAAAATACTACGAATTTTTCGTAGTATTTAAAGTCTCCATAAATTCTTGATACTTTGGAATAACTTTATCCACTGGACCTAGTTCCATAAACTCTCCATCATTAATCCAAAGGACCTCATCGCAAAGTTCACGAACAGTATCTAGACTGTGTGAAACAATTAAAACCGTTCTATTTTCATCAGAGATTAATTCTTTCATCTTGTTATAACTCTTCTCTTTAAATTGGGCATCTCCAACACTTAAAACCTCATCAATTAACATGATATCCGTTTCCAAAATAGCTGTAATCGCAAAGGCAAGTTTAGAATACATACCAGAAGAATAGGTCTTAACGGGTTTATCCATAAATTCCCCAATATCCGCAAAATCAATAATTTCTTTTTCTTTTGCTTTAATTTCTTCTTCGGAAAAACCTAAAAGCATTCCTGATAAATAAATATTTTCTTTTCCGGTTAATTTTTTATTAAAACCAACACCAATAGAAAGTAAGGAAATGGTATTACCGTGTAGATCAATCGTTCCTTTATCAGGAGAAAAGATACCAGCAATTGCTCTTAACATCGTCGATTTACCAGAACCATTCTTTCCGATAATTCCTAATATTTTTCCCTTTTCTACTTCAAAACTAATTCCCTTTAATGCATGAAATTTCTCTATCCTAGAACCCATTTTTGTCCAGATGGCACGAATGGATGTCTTCTTTAAACCACGATAAGTGATATGAAGATTCTTAACCGTAATGGCAATATCTTTTTCTTTATTGTTTTTTTTCATTAAATCACCTTCGCATAACTATTTTCATTTTTATGAATGACATGAATACCAACCATACATAAAAGAATTCCTATGACAAGCCAAAGTCCTAATAAAAGAAAATTTGGTAGTGTTTGATATAATAACACTTTTCTTAATTCATTCATACAAAAAGCAATCGGATTTACCTTTAAAAGAATGGTCACCAATTTAGGATGTTTCTTTAAACGAGTTTGAATATTATAGAAAATTCCTGACAAATAAAATACCATCCGAAGTCCAATATTCGTAAGATTA
Organism: uncultured Bacilli bacterium; assembly: GCA_947632115.1. GTDB lineage: Bacteria > Bacillota_I > Bacilli_A > RF39 > UBA660 > UBA5578. The sequence continues at coordinate 44,382 of CANROB010000002.1, read as the reverse complement.
GCGAGGTCATTTAAAGTAACTCCAAAATGCATCAAAATCATGCCAATACCAAAACTAAGAATATATAAAACAACAAATATAGGAATAGCAAGAATCATCATCCAAGTAAAAGGAACATGTTGGAAAATCATTAAAATAATACAGATGATAAGGGAAATTCCTAATTTAAATAAATAGGTAAAGGATTTAGATAATAATAAAATATATTTTGGTAAATAAACTTTCGTCACTAAATCCCGGTTATGAATAATGAGATTTACACTACCGGTAACCATCCGGTTAAAAAACTCCCATGCTGATAGACCAACAAACACAAAAGAAGCGAAATATTTTTCATGATTTTCAAATACAACTCCAAATACAAACGTATAAATGATCATAAAGCAAAGGGGTTCAATAATCCACCAAAGCCAATTTAAATAAGAATCTGCGACCTCACTTTTTAATTCTGCCTTAGCAGAATAGATTGCATATTTAAAATATTTTTTAATATTGTAAAAAAACTTTTTCATAACGCCCTACTTTCCTATATAGAAAACACTTAGTATTTTTGCAAAACGGTTTAAGATATCATTACTTTTTTCTATCGCAATATTCTTCTCGAAGGCTTTTCCACCAATGGTTAAAGCCGCAATGGTTGCTGTTGTTACAAGGGAACAAAGAAGAAGGGAACAGTTCCACATTTGAGAAATGTTAGTAGCAATAACAACACCAGCCGACCCAGAAATAATCCCACAGATATCGCCAATGACATCTTGGCAAAAACTAGATACCTTGTTTGCATTTCGCTTTAACATGACTCCTACTTTGGCAGATTTGATTCCTCTTGAACTCATTGAATGAAGAGGAGCTTCTAAGGCTGTTGCAACAGACATTCCCACCATATCAAATAGAACTCCAATAAAAATAAAGAACAAAACAATAATGGTGCTAATGAGTAAGTTTGCATTTTTAATAGCCACTTCTGAAAAGAAAGAAAAACTAAGAGAAATGGCAAAAGCAAGCAATGTTAATTTCATTGCCCACTGATAGTTTTCCCGTTTTTTTCGTTTTTTCTCTTGAATGACATCTTTACTTTTTTTCACGTTATCCCTCTTAATCACATAGTCATTCTACCGAATATTTCCTTATTTGTCAATGTTAGAGAATATCTTCTTCTGTCTCTTTAACGATATAAATTGGTCTTTTTTTCGTCTCTAAATAAGTCTTAGCCATATACTCTCCCATAATTCCCGTACAGAAAAGTTGAATTCCACTTAAGAAAAACATAATACAAATCGTAGATGGCCAACCAGCAACTGGGTCTCCCCATATTAACGTTTTGGCGATAATAACGATAATCGCTATGAAGGAAACAAAACAAAATAAAATTCCTAAGAAAGCAGCAATTAAAAGAGGTGTGGTTGAAAAACCAACAATTCCTTCAATTGCATACGCAAATAGTTTTCGAAAATTGAACTTAGTAACCCCTGCATTTCTTTCTTGGTTTTCATATTCAATCCATTTCGTATCAAAGCCAACAAAACTAAATAATCCTTTCGAATAACGATTATATTCTTGAATCTCTAAAATGGCATCTACCATTTTTCTTCTCATAAGACGGAAATCTCTTGCTCCAGCTACCATTTCTACACTAGAGATTTTAGCAATGATTTTATAAAACCATCCCGTAAAAAGTTTCCGTAAGAAAGAATATCCATTTCTACTTACACTTTTAGCAGCAACACAATCATATCCTTCTTCTTTAATAGCGTGATACATATCGATAAGAAGTCTTGGAGGGTCTTGTAAGTCAACATCCATAATCGTTACATAATCCCCTTTTGCCGCTTTTAAGCCAGCATACATAGCCGCTTCTTTTCCAAAGTTTCTAGAAAAAGAAAGGTAGTGAATATTTCTCTCTTTTTTAGCGAGTTCTCGCATTTTATCTAAAGTGTGATCTTTTGATCCATCATTTACAAAATAGATTTCATAATCCACATTCTTCATCGTTTTCATGGTCTCATCGACAGCCTCATAAAAAGGAAAAATATTATCTTCTTCATTCATACAAGGAACCACAATCGAAATCAATTCTTTTTTCATACATCCTCCTTCACTTTATACAATAAGTATTGATACTGTTTATGATCGTATTCTTGATAAACTTTTTCTAAAAATTGGTAATTCTCGTCCAAATGGGGAACAGAAACATGTTTTTGACCAGCTCCCATTCTAATAATCACAAATTTGGTTTTCTTTTTTAAAATAGCTTCATTTTGGGCATCTTTATTTTCTGGATATATCGCATAATCTAAATTTACTTTTTCAAAATATTTCTCGGTTGGTAAAATATCTGCAATAGTATAAAATCCGGCATCTATCTTTCCATAATAAAGAAGAGTTGGATTAGGTTCCTGATTCATAATTTTAGCAAATCGAAATTGGGCTAAATCCTCTTTTTTATACTTCAAAAAATAAGTATTGGGTCCAAAAACGTAGATGAATACCCAAAAAATAGGAATCGCTAAAACAAGCAAGTATCTTGTTGGAAAAATCGTTTTGGTAGCAAGTTTGGAAATAAGTAGCCCAAAAAAGATAACAAATGGTGCCATCACATAAAAGTAATACCGATAATTTTTTAACCCGATATAATTAAAAAAGAATGTAAAAAAGATTAAAACAAAGAATGTAAGTTTATAACTCTTTTTAAAAATGACTTTATCCCGTAAAACAAAATAAGCGCCTACTGCAAGAGAAAATCCGTAAATCGCATTGGTTTTTATATTCTCCTTAAAGATTTCCACTAACTGCTTCATACGAGCAAAAAAACTAATGGCTTTTTGTCCTGGATAAAGGAAAATATTTAAATAAAAATAAGTATGCCATAAATCATATAAAGCATGATGCATGCCAAAATAAATAAGAATAGGAAGTGTTACTGTAAGTAGTCCCAATAGATAACAAAGAATGACCTCTAATAGTAGTTTTCCTTTTTTCTTTTTAACCAAAAAAAGAAAAAGAAGAAAGACAAAACCAATCCAAAAGCCTAACAAAATAAATTTCATCCAAAGAACAAGGCCAACAATGATTCCTTCTACATAATAAAGTTTCCGATTCGATTTTAGATATTGTTTATCTTTTACTAAAAATAAAAAGTGATATAAACTAACAGCAAAAAGAGGTAACGTTAATTCCTCTACACTTCCTCCATGAACAAAAGAAGTCATGGTAAGAAGAACCGCTAATATAAAAGGGCAGGCAACATAAAACCCCTTTTCGTATTGATATAATTTTAAAATCTTATAGAAATAGTATAAAAAGAAAGTCATAGAGACAATTTCAATAAGATAAATTCCTAAAAAACTTTTAGGGGATAATAGATACCCTACTCCATAGATAAGATAAAGAATTGGTCCTTTCTGTTCAAATAAATCACGAAAAGGAATAAGTCCATGAATCCAACCTTTTCCCATCGTAAAAAAAGCATTCGCATCTACCCAATCATTCATCGCAAATAAGGGGGAAGATTTTGTTCCTATCCACAAAAATAAAGCAGATAAAAGAAGCGAATAAATAATGATTTTTCGTTTTTCTTGTTTCATAACTCCCACTTCGTTCATTATAACACATCTTCCTCATTCTTTCAACTTCACTACTAGGATAAGGCTTGTTTTTTAAATAGAAAATAGACGACCTCTCTTCCCTCATATTCCTGCGTATGTGTTTTTACTAGTTGATAATTTTTTTCTAAGTCAGGAATCTTTTTTTCCGAAATAGACTCATTCTTTTCCGTTCTTACAATCACAAAATCAACCGAAGCAGAAGAGATTACCTTTCTTTCTGCATCCACGTTATCAGGATAAACAAAATAACTAATATTAATCTTTGAAAAATATTTCTCTTGTGGGATAATATCTGCGGTTAGATAAAATCCTGCATCAATTCCCCCATAATAAAGAAGTGTGGGATTTTCTTTTTTATGAATCTCCTCTAAAAAGGTATACTGGGCATAATCTTCTTTTTTATAAGATAAATAAGGAATATTATCATTGAAAGCATATACATAAAAAAAGCAAAGAGGAAGAATAAAAATCAATAATGAGTTTTTTAAAATGGCATTTTTCTTACTATATTGAATCATCCAAAGAATGCCAAAAACAAGAAATGGTGACATGATAAAAAAGTAATAACGATAGTTCACACATCCTAAAAAAGCGAAAAAATAAAGGATGATGAATAAAAAAGGAATTACCCATTTCTTCTTTTTAAAAACTACTTTATCGCGATAGAGAAAAATAGCTCCTAAAGCTAGACAAATACTATAAAAAGCATGATTTTTTAAATTGGTCGTAAATAGATAATACATAATTCCAATTTTTGTAAGTAATCCATTTTGGACCATAGATTCCGCGTGATAAAGAAAAATATTTAAGTAAAAATAAGTATACCATAAATCTCCTAAAGCATGATGAATGCCAAAATAAATAAAAATAGGAATACTTAAAAGTATCATTCCTCCTAAATATTGAAATAGAAAAGAAAACATTTTTTTAAACTCTTTTCTCTTTAAAAAAAGGAATAAGAAAAGAAGTCCATATCCAATCCAAAAGCCTACTAGCGTATATTTCATCCAAAAAACAATACCCGCTAAAATACCATCTATCCAAAAATAATGATTTTTAGATAAATAGTGATCTTCTTTTAATAAAACAAGAACATGATAAAGACTCATCAAAAGAAAAGGTACCGTAAACTCTTCGACACTTCCTCCGTGAAAAAAAGACCGCATAGTGAGAAACGAGGTAAGAAAGATAGGTGCAAAAAGATAAAAACTATCTTCCCATTGATAAAGTTTTAAGATTTTATAAAAATACACTAAAACAAGCGTAAAAGCAAGTACTTCTAGAATATAAATTCCTAAGAATGTTTGATGAGAAAAAAGATATCCTATACCATAAATGAGATAAAGAATGGGTCCTTTTTGTTCAAATAAATCTCGGTAAGGAACCATTCCATTCATAAGTCCCTTCCCCATCGTAAAAAAAGCATTCGCGTCTCCCCAGTCATTGAAAACATAGAGTGGAGAAGACTTCGTTGCTAACAGTAAAAATAAAAAAGATAATAAAAGACTATATATAACTACTCGCCTTTTCATATTCCACCTTCTAGCGTTAGTATAACATGATTCTAAAGGGATTTCAAGGCACGAAAAAAAGGACAATGTCCTTTTATTTACTTCGATAAATGGCAATTAACGTAGTTAACTTTGCGTCATAGGTCAAGCAGAATTTCTCTAGTTCTCACATCACGTTACCATGAGTGCGGTTCCCCTTTAAGAAAACTAATATATTGTTTCCATATATATGGCTTGATTACCACTTAGTACGCACTGCAATCCTACACTAATGACACTCTAGGAGTTTTCCTCACCAACCGTCTATTGATAGTTCTTTTTTGCAATATATGTTTCAAACAGCAATACTTAACTAATTCTAGCTAAAAACTAGGTAAGCTGAACAGGTCATCCCCATATATCACTCAAGACAAGCTACACTACCCATAACTTTCGCCACACGATAGGTTCACGCCATAACCGTACTTTATCAATGGTAAAGCACCTGTTATGGTCTCCATGAATGTTGGGTCATTTGCGTATGCCATTACGGACGCCCAACACTCTACCTTCCAGCATTCACCCCAAACTGGGCGTAAGAAGCAAACACCAAAAGTTTCACAGATATGCTCTTTAACAGCTTTTTAATTCTGTCTTCTCAATAGACATTATTGACTAGAATAATGTGCCATCAACGATTACATTTTATCAAATTTAACAGAAATTGTCAAATTTATACTATTCTATGATATAGAGTTCTTACTATTCCTGTTTATGACATTTTAATAAAACTTTGCCATGAACATTACCCTCTTTATACATTTTGAATGCTTCCATAGCGTCTTCTAAATCAAATACCTTATCAACGACTTCTGGATAATATTTCAACTCTCCTGTTGCAAAATAATGTTCAACATCTTTCCATTCACTTCCAGGGTATGGTGATGAATAAGACATCCATGATCCCGTTAAAACAAATTCTTTTCGATTTAAGTTTTCCCACAATTTTGGAGTGAATTCCAAATTGCTAGTAGGTGTTCCAACTAGACAAACTTTTCCTTTATTACCAACTAGTTCAAATGCATATTTCATAGTATCCGTAGATCCTGCTGTTTCAAAAACATAATCGAATCCTTTATTATCATTTGCTGCTTTAGCATTTAAAATAAAATCTTCTTTCATGGTACTATAAGACTCATCCGCACCAATCGTTTTTGCTAAATTTAATTTCTTTTCACTTCTACTGAATGCTACTACTTTAGAAGCCCCTAATAATCTTACTAGTTGCAAAGTAAAAAGTCCTATTGTGCCTGAACCCAATATAGCAACTGTTTTTCCTGGCTTAAAATCGAGAAGTTTAATAGCATGCATGGCAATCGTAGCCGGTTCAAACATAGCTGCCTGTTCAAAAGGAATAGATTTATCTACTTTATAAACGTTTTCTTCTGGAAGAACGATATATTCAGCATAGCTTCCATTTCTTCTAGAACCAACAAAATCATAGTTTTTACAAAGGGAATAGTTTCCTTGCATACAGTCTTCGCAGTGTCCACATGGCATCAAAGGAATGCCAACGACATGATCCCCTACTGCTAGACGAGATACGCCTTCCCCTATTTCATCAATTACACCAGAAAATTCATGTCCCAAAATAATAGGATAAAAATGGGCTCCATTTTTAAGAACTCTTGGAACATCAGAACCGCAAATTCCCGTAATTTCTATTCTTACACGAACTGTTCCCGGCTCTACCTTAGGAGTCTCGCACTCCTCATATCTTAAATCTTCATTTCCATATAAAATACTAGCTTTCATTTAACCTCACCTTATAAAGATTCCACTCACTACATAATTATGTTTTACAGCGTAATTATAATCTTCTACCAAATCCACAATATGATCTTTTACAAGTTCACGTGCTTTTAACTCTAGTTTTCCATCACGAACTTTAATATATTGATTTGGCATATATTGATGTAACATATGAAGTGGAATATTGATTTCATCAAAATTAGCAAACAATTTTTGAATAGCATATTCTACTTCTGGTTGTGTTAAATAATAACGGCAACGATCTGAAAAACTATATTTACGAGCAATGGCAATTTGTTTTTCTGTTCCATGATAATGCTTTACCCAGTTTTTAGGGTTTTCTAACATTACCTTATCTAATACCTCAATAAAATTAGACCATTCACTAGGTTTCACTAATTCCTTTTCCATCATGGCAAGAGCAAATAAGCCTTCTCTTAATGCAAAAGTTAAGGCAGGACCTACTTTAATAATGGCAATACCATCTTCTACCATCTCTCTTAATTTTTCAGGTGGTTGATAATCCGTTGAGTGTCCTTCAAATACAATATCCGGATATTTTTTTAATGTATCACATAATTTCTTAGAGGCAATACGGTCATATTGATGAATTTCCGTATTACCAAATTCTACTCCTGGTTGAACAACTACAGCAATAATATAGTTCCATGCATCATCTAAGCCTCTTTTTGCAAACTCAGCCTTATACGCTAATAAAGTGTTTTCAAAATCCTCTGGATCTGTTACTTTTAAAGTATCTTCCTCTTCTTGGCTTCCTCCAGGAATTGGAACCTCACTACCAATGACAAAAACAGGATGAATAGCATCTGGATTTTTTTTCTTATAGGCCTTGAATGCTTTTTCACATTCTTCATATAAAATAGCACCACGTCTAGCAACAACATGAGGATCTAAGGCACCCTTTTTAGGATCACTTGCTAGTTTCATACTAGTATCCAAATGAATTTTCATATAACCAGACTCTACGCATAAACGAACTAGCGTTTTCGAATTTTCCATCGCTTCTTCTTCATCTAAATCTTGCCATGGTTGAGGTCCTAGATGATCTCCTCCTAAGATAATTTTATCTTTATCAAAAGAAATTTTTTCAGCTATTTCATATACATATTCCTTAAATTCTTTCGGTGTCATACTCATATATCCACCAAATTGATTTACTTGATTGGAAGTAGCTTCAATTAACACATAATCATCAAATCTTTTAGATTGTTCCATAATGGCTTCAATCACAATTTTATTGGCACTACAAAAAGATGGTATCCCACTATGAATTCCCAATTTTCTTTTTTGTACCATATTGAGTAATAAATTTTCCATTACTCTCCCTCCTTAAAAAAATAAGAATCTACTAAATTACTAAATATCTCCATATCCCCAGGAAATGTAATCTTTAAATTTAAAATATCAGATGGAATAATAGCCATTTCAATATGATTTGCAAGAGCAAGCGCACCTGCAGAAGTCATTTTATCTAATTCCTCTTTAGTAGAATTTTTATATACGTTATAAATAAGACCAAACTTAAATCCCTCTGGAGAGGCCCCTGAAACAACATTTTCACGATTAATTACTTCTTTTAACATACCATCTTCTGTGTAATAAACCGTGTCATATTGTTTTCCTCCTAAGGTAGCTCCTCCATATTGTTGAATCGCTTCAATGACCTTCTTCGTTCCTTCTACATCCACATAAGGATGGGTCGCGTCATGAATTAACACAATATCTTCATCATCTGCAAACTCATTTACAACTTCTAAAGCAGAAAGGACATCCTTAGATCTTCCTTGTCCTCCACAAATTACTTTATAAATTTTTTCTGTATTCACTAGTTTATTCCATTCTAACGTTTGTTGATAGAAATTAGGATTTGTTACAATCACAATCGAATCAATTGTTTCCATCGCACTAAATTTCCTTAAAATATAAAGATATAATGGTAATCCTTTCACTTCTGTATACTGTTTAGGAATATCATTACCAAATCTGGTAGCCTTACCACCCATCATTAAAATGACAATATTTTTAGACTTTTTCATATTTTCTTTCCTTCCTATTCAAAGAGAAAATCTAATTTTTTAAAACTTTCTCTGATAAAAATAAACGAACCTTAGAAGCAAGATAAGCTATCAAAACGCTTATTCCTGCCACTACTAAATATCTACTTAAATCGCCTTTTACATAAAGGGGAGTTAATCTATATACTTGATTTAGCATAATATGACTTAAATATAGTTCTAAAGAAAAAGATCCTATAAATGAGAAAAAAGAAAGTATTTTCTTTGTTAAGCCGCATTTATCGAAAATAGCAAATAATATCGCTACAGAATAAGCAATGCTTACTCCTCCAACCAAATAGAAAAATCTCATGCGATACCCACCAAAAGGTTTTAGGCACACCACTATAAAGAATAGTAAAGTTACCAAAAAGGGAACTATCGCAAACAAAGATGGAAGAGTTTTCTTTTCATATATCATTTTTCCAGTCATACACCCTAAAAGGAAAACAGGAAATCTCGTAAGGGCAATTTCAACCGTTTGATAAAGGCTAGGATTCACTTTAGAAAAGCAAATAATTCCTAAATAAGAAATTCCTAATAAAATAATTCCCCGAAACCATACACGATTCTTTTCTTTTCCAAAAAGATATTCATAAATATAAGGATATAGAAAATAAAAGAGAGCAATGCAGGAAACGAACCAAATGGTACTATCTCCCTTCTCCCAAAATTGCATCAGAAGCATCCTATTCAAAAAAGAACTCCAATCTGCATGTTCTATAAAAACATAGCGAATTAACCAATATAGTCCATCAATAATCCAAACAGGAAGAATAATTCTTATCATTCTTTTCTTTAAAAACTCATAAGAATTAGGTTTCTTAAAATAGGAAAAATACAAACAGATGCCAGAAAGGAAGAGAAATACGTCCACTCCAACATTGCCACTGTTCATAAATGCTTTTAAAGGGAGCAATACTTTATGACCAAAAGAATAATCAACTAAATCTATTGCCCATGCGTGAAAAAAGACAATCCAAAGAATAGCAAAACCATACAATTGATTTCTATATTTGCTGATGATATTTAAATGAAAAGAATTTGCCTCTATGTGATTATCATTTTCTACACTTTTCTTCGCTATCGTTTTTGATGATTTCATACTCTGTTTAGCTCCCTTACAACATAATTCTTCATATTTTTTAATTTATAATAAAATAATCTAACTTATTAGGATGATAGACATTTTCTTACAAATTTTACTATCTGTTTATAATCATAACACATTTCAGTTGTCTTTTGCAAATTTTAACCGGTTAAAATTACTTTTATTTTTTCATTCTATCGGTAAATTCTAAGATAGCTTCATAAATTCGTTTACTATTATTTCTATCGTTAAAAGCGAAAAAGTCGTTAATCCGATCCTCATACTTCTTTTCAATCTGACAATTGTTTTTCATATACTTAATAAGTTCAGAAACAATACTTTCGTGATCTCTGCAAATTGGACCAAACCCCATCGTGTCATACTTTAGTGCTCCTTCTTCAAAACGTGGTGGCAAAAGTTCAGAATGATAATAGATAATTGGTTTATGCATATAGGCAAAATCATACTGAACACCAGAATAATCTGTTACCATTAAACTGGATTTAGATAGAATATCATGATAGCTAATGTCACTCGTTGCTTGCAAGAAAGTTACATATTCATTTTTGTCATAGTCATCAATTTGTGAGCTCATCGCTGGATGTAATAGGAAGACAAGCTTATAGCCTGTTTTTTTCGCACATTGAATAAGTCTTTTATCATTAATAAGGGAATTGTATATTTTATAATAAGAACTAGATTTAAACTCGCTATTATATTCCTTTGGAGAATTAAAATTAGAAACGCCAGAAACACTTCTCCGCCAAGTTGGTGTAATTAAAATCTCTTTTTGATCATTAGATATCATTACATCAAAACGAGACATACCTGTCAATGCAATCTGATCTGGGCTATATCCATAAACCGGCTCTAATAGATGATTTACCTCATATTTACTAGAAGTAGTATAAAACATGGTATTATCATAAAGTCTATTTTGAACCTCAGCATTCTTTTGCATAGTAAGGCCATGCGCAATACAAATGATATTTGCATTCCATAAATTTCTAAAAGCTAATTGTAAGTTTTTTCCAAAACCACAAAACTTAATAATATCTGGATGAGTTGCTACAATATTCTCTGCATAAAGGCTCATTAATTTATGACGTAAAGAATTAAATTTAATGGTTTTAATACCTAGGCCCTTCAATCTTGGAAGATCATAAGAAGAAGCATTAATGACATAATAATGATCAATTCCATCCTTTAATTTGCTAGTATAAGTAATAGCAAATTCGCCATTATCATCTGCCTTATACAGTTTGTCAAAATATAGCCAAATCCTTTTGTGAGCATAAAACGGCTTGAGAATCCAATATAGTATTCTTAAGAAGAAATTTTTAAGACGAAAAAAGCCATGAGAATAAAGCAGTAAATCAATACAGAAAAGAATCTCGCTAGTTAAATGAGAAAATGCCCTATTCTTTGTGATAATCAACTTATTATCTCGATATTTTACAAGAATATCCTTATATTGCCAATAAGTGTGAGGATAAATTTCCGTTAATCTAGCACCTGCCTTGTGAAAGTTTAAAGGCATTCGTTTTTCTACCCCATTCAAATTTAAAATGATTTCGATTTCATGTTTTAAACCATCACAAGGGATACTAAGCTGAAATACATATTTTTTTTGGGTAGAAACAGCAAAATATTTGGTAAGAGAATAAATATCTAATTTCGTAACACTCTTTTTTTCTCCATCTACTAGTGCATAAATACTTGAAGTGGGTAAATCGATTATTTGCGTACTATCAAAACTAGCATCAATCACTAATTTGTTATCATAATAATTCATAGCTTCCATTTCAATAACATCATTACAGAAAGGTACTTTATGAGAATTAATATAGGTAATTATCTTTTCTTCTTCAAAAGAAGCTGTTAATTTTTCTACTCCCTCACGAAGAAAAATCATAAAATATTTAAATGCGTAATTATGGTCTAAACGAGCATCCAAAAAATCTAAATGGTTAAAAAAATCTGGAGAAAAGTGGCGGAATAACTCTCCCACCGCCGCAAAAAATTCTTGTCTCTCGTCTCCTAATAACACTTCCTTATTGGATCCATTTTCATTCATTTTAAATTTATAAAAGATAGAACAATAAAGAATTCTTTCTTGCCAGTTATTAGAAGTATGACGATCGAGATATGGTAAATAAATATTCTGAATCGTATCGGTATACCATTTTTTGTTGTAGCAATCGTGATTTAAAGAAAGTCTTGTGGTATATTGTTGTGTAACTTCATCAATCAAAATTAAGTCCTCTTGGTGGGAAAACAATTGCAAAAGTAGTTGAACTTGCGTTTCACTATCACAAACATCCGTAATTTCATTAAAATCTCTAATCGCTTTTTTTGGAAAAACATAAGAATATAAATTAATATATAAAATATCATTCGAATTAAAATTAGGATAATGTTTTAATTGTTTCTTTCTAGCAAAGAAAGAATTAAAGAAATAGAAAGAGGCATTTGGATTCGCTTTTATTTGTTTTAAAATAACAGGAATCGTTTTTTTATCCATAATGCAAGATGCTGTTGTGATATAAACAAATTCGGCATTTAATTTTTTCCAAACAGATTCTAAACATTCTTTGAAAGACTTTCTATTACCATCTAAAATTTGTATAGTTGGTTCTATAGATTTTAATTCATCTAATGCCTTTTTTGATAAAATTCGATTGATGACAAAAATTTCAACATCAGAATAATGCTTGTCCAACAATTTATGAAGAGACTTTTTATAATCTTCGTTATCTAACATATATATAATACTTAATTTCATATACAATCCCCTAACTATATCATTAATTACTTATGATTTAATATATTTTCAATCACTTTTAATATTTCATTAGTACATCCATTCTTCGGAATATGAATGTTTTTTTCAACAAAACGATGATACCTCGCGAAATCGAAGCGATTATTCTCAATTGCCGAGATAATCTCTCGCGGATCTTTTGTAAAAAGAGTTGGTACTTCATGTTCCAAATCAAAATTAAGTTCCCTTTTTTCTTTATACTCTTCCCAATCGTAAGCATAAAGATAAATAGGAAGATTTAGAAGCCCTACCTCATAAATAATACTAGAATAATCGCAAATAACATAATCAGCTACCATTAAGGCTTCATAAGTACTATCAAACGACTGAATAATTCTTGCGTCATTTGGCTTAATCGTGTTTAATGGATGAGGCTTATAAAGCAAATTATAACGATTAAAATCAATACAATTTACTAATTTATCAATATGTTCTACACTGTTAGATGCATTTTTTCGGAAAGTAGAACAATATAATATATTTTTCTTTTCTTTTAAAGCAGGAATACGGTTCCATAATTCTTTTTTAATTTGATTTCGATTCTTTTTATCTAATAGCCAATCTACCCTTGGAAGAGGAATTTCTAATACTTGTTCTTCCTTACACTGAAAGCCCTCCAGGTAATCTTTTATAAAATTTTTAGAAGAAATAAAAATATAATCATAGTTTTTATGCATTCGCATAATTCTAGCAATGTCTTTATCACTACCTTCTTCTTTACCAATCATCGCATAACCAAATTTTTTCATGCTTCCAACAGCGTGCCACATTTGAATTACTTTTAAACTTTTTTTATGTTTTAAAACGCTAATAGCTATGCAGTAAGAATCTAGAATAACAACTTTTGAAGTAGCTATATGATACATTTGTTTAAACATATGTAAAATGTACAAGAGTTTATTATCCAATTTCTTTGTTAATACGATAATTTCATAATCAGGAAACCTCTTTTTTAAAGCACTAGAGAGTATTTGAAAGTCAATAGATGGCGTATTTCCTTGCCTACTTATAAATGTTATTTTATTCTGAGTCTTGAATAATTTAAAAAAAGAATAAATAACTCTTAGAAAAGTAATAGCTACCTGCAAAAAAAACAATTTTACTTTTTTCATAAAGCACCTACTCTCTTTTTCCAAGAAGAACAAAATCAATTACTTGATCACTAGCTATTTTAGTATTACTGATACATTTATCTATTAAGAAATCTACTTTTTCTTTTTCACCATAATTTTTCTTTTCTAATGCATCTATTAACTCATCAAAAGTCATACAAACTTTTCCTGGCGCTACAACATCTATAGGGCGATGCACTCCCCGAGTAGCAGAATAAATATTCTTATCAAATACATAGAAAAGAACAGGCTTTTGTAAAAGTAAAAAGTCATAAAAACAAGAAGAATAATCCGTAATTAAAATATCTGTTACATAAAATAAATCATTCAATTTATAATTGGAAAAATCATAGATAAGATCTTTATATTCTTCTTTAATAGGAATATCTTGTAAAATAAAATGGTGTTTTCCAAAAGCAACAGCATATCTGTTTTCTTTACAAAATTGATATAGTTTATCAAAATCGATTCGGCTATAGTCATAGTAAGCATCCTTTTGGTTGGATCCTCTATACGTAGGCGCAAAAGTAATTATCTTTTTTGACTTTAACTGCGGATACTGCTGGTAAAATTCTTTTCTAACAGCCTCTATATGATCCTTATCTAGAAAATGGTCCAATCTAGGCATACCAGTTGCTAAAAGACTATCTTTTTCAATTCCCCATACCTCAGAATAAATCTCTTTTAAGTTATCATTTCCAATCACGCCATATGTATATTTTCGATGGCATGATTCATAAGGGTGAGGAGATCCTGTGATTCCAAAACGACCATATCCGACTAATTTAAAACCAAAACCAGCATGCCACAATTGTGTAACAACTGTTTTTTTATTAAGCTTTAAAAAAGAGAAAATAGGTACATAATCATCTATAAAAATATAATCACTTTTCGCTATTTTAAATAAAATTTTAGGCCAGTAAAAAAGTCTTTTTTTCCTATCAAAAACATTTACAAAATCATACTGAATTTTATACTTTTGATCTAAATTACGCTCTTTAAGCCGAACATCTATCGCTTCCATATTATCCCTAATATGATCCATATTTTGTGACATAAATAAAATTCTCTTGCCACTTTTTGGTGTGATATGCGTACAAATTTGATAATAGAGGTTAAGAATCTTTTTAGCGAATAAAATGACAAAAAACCGTACTTTATTGTGGGGTCTATGTAACACATCCATTAAAGTATTTTTTTGAGGATGGTAATTCGTCATCATGTAATTGGCAAAAAGAGATAAAACGATTGGTTCATTTTCAGTAATAGCAAAAGTAACCACATAGGCATTTGTATTCTGGCTATAACGAAAAACTCTAGATAAATCTTCAATATGAAGTAAAATAGAATCTGAGATGATTGGCAACTGATTAGAATCGCCATTTAAAACAATCAACCACTTACCCGCTTTTAAAAGTTCTCTTCCTTCCGCAATAGCAATATTTATTTTGGCACGGTAATGGTTTTCTTCCATACATTTAGATTCCAAAATATGAATGGACTGATTATTTTTCCCTTTTTGTTTACCCTTCTCTTCATAAACTAATGTAAGGTCAACAGGAATATCACTTTGATACTCGATAAACAAATAAGTTCTCTTCCAAAAAATTTTGGTAATCAATGTATTCATAAAACTCCTCCTTTTAAGGTTATTACTCACAATAAATTTTCCAATCACTTTTCACATAGTCACTATTTCATAAATGTTTTATCTATCAATCAAATATTTTTGTAACTCGCGTAATTTATCATCAACTACGAACGATGAATTATTTTTTCTTAATTTTTCTTTTTAGTTTTTTGACAGCCTCTTCCCATTCTGTATTTCGAATTATATACAAAGATTTTCTACCCCGAGAAGAAGACTTTTCATCATATATATATATATATATATATATATATATATCGTTTTAAAGGGCTTAAGGCAACATGAAGAGATCCGTTTTCTAATTCTGTTGTTACAGCATGAGCAAGTTTAAATCCGCGGTATTTTAAACACCCCCAGATAGTTCTACTCTTCAAAGGACGATTCTTCACGACTAGATAAGGACAGTCACAATAATCTACTTTATTAGGAATAACGCGAAGACAAATATCATCTTTAGGAGAATCCGCTAAATAAAGCATATTGTGATTTTGGAAACAAATTTCAAAAAAAGCATTTCTAATTTCCTTTTCTAAACGAATAGGAAAATTTCTTTCCCCAATATGAATATACATTTCTAAGGTCGTTAACACGTGATAATTAGAAAATAATTCTACAACTTTTTTCTTATCAAATGTAATAGAGATATCATACTTAGGATACAATAAATCCTTTTGTGAACAACTCTTAACAGATTTTTCTATAGCTTCTTCTTCCCCTACGATGGAAATAGGAATTCGTATTTTTTTGCCATCTGGTATCGTTGGCTCAATTAAAAAATATGCCTGTTTTAAATCTGCTGGTTTTAATATACTATAAAGTTGAATTTTAAAAATAATTTTGTTCTCTTTTTTTTGTATCTCATGCAAAGTTACATGAGAATTATTTCTTAAATAATTTGTCATATCTAATACTTTATGATTCTCGTAAGTTAGATAAAACTTATCCTGAAATTTTCCCAGTCCAAAGGAATCTTTATTCACTCTTAAACAGCATTCCACAATGGTATCTTTCTCTTGATTCTTTTGAAACAAACAATTGACAATATATTGCCTCATATTTAAATAAACAGCATATTTTTCTTGATACCATCCCTTTGTTAACTGAAATAATTCATTTAATTGTTCTTGCGTACCTGAATTTAAAGCTACAAACTGAAGTGCTTTATAGACATAACTCATTAATTTCATATTAATTTCTGAACAATTTTGATTTTTATCTAAATGTGCATCAAGAATTTGGTTCATATATTGAAAAGCTTTAATACGGCTTTCCAATTTCAAATAATTCTTAGAATCTGCTGTTTTATTTTGAGATAGCTCTGTTCCATCTTCACGGATTGTCCAATAATAGTAATCATAATCACTAGCGATAGATATTTTTTTAGCACATAAAAATGAATGGATATTAAAAACGCCATCCTCATACATAATATTTAATGGGAATTCAATTCTTTCTTGACGTAGAAATTCTACACGATAACATTTCCATGGTCCAAGAGTCCGCATCGCTTTAAAATTATAAGGGGTAATGCTTTCATAATTTTGATCAAACATACTTCTTGGATAATCTTTACGACCAGTCTCTCCCATTTTGACAAGCAAAATATCCGGTTGCCATAAATCTGTCCACTTTACTAATCGCCTTATTGCATCTTTTCCAAAGAAATCATCTGTATCACAGAAAAAGATATATTTTCCTTCTGCTAAAGCAATTCCTTCATTTCTAGCTGTAGATGGTCCTCCTGTATTTTTCTTGTGATGAATCACTCTAAAGTTATCATATTTATTCGCATATTTTTCACATAAGTCCCCGGCTCCATCCGTAGAACAATCATCGACCATTAATACTTCAAATAAAGATTTATCACAAGTTTGATTTACTAAGTGATCCAAACATCTTTTTAAATATTCTTTTGCATTATAAACAGCAACTAATATTGTAATTTTATATTTTGGTTTCTTCATAGTTTCTCCTCTTCTAAACATAATCGCTTAAATTTTGTAAAAATATTTTGTACTATTTTTAAGAAAATAGGCATTAGATAAACCTCTAAAGTAGATAAAAGTATCGTTAAAAAAGTACACATAAAGTAAGCAAATGGCAAAGACCAAACATTATGTAGATTTGTATTATTGATAATTCGTATGAATATAAAATTATTTAGATAAAGTGGTAATGACAATTTTTCTAAGAAGTAGAAAAAACGATTGTTCCATTTTTCAAAATGCCAAATCTTACCGCTGAAGCCAATTGCAATTCCTATAGCTAATAGAAGGATGGCAAGCCAATCAAAATTTCTAGTTCCAGATTTAAATACCGTATTAGCAGCAATCACAACACCAAAACATATCCATTGTACTAATAAAAGCAAAATAGAACCAAATTTTGTAAAATGCCAGTCAGCGTGGGCATCGACAATTTCATAAACTGTAATACCAATACACATTTCAAAAAAGCCTCTAGCTAATCCTGCATACATAAAGCCTATCCAGAAAGAATAATTACGTAATGTTGTAGAAGAGGCATTCAATGTGTGAATAAGAAATCCACCAAGAAAAATGGCAATCATAGGAGCTACTAAACGAGAAAAGTTCTTTTTATACTTTTTTAAAAGTGGGTATAAAAGGAGCATCCCTAAAAGCATCGAAGAAACATACCATAAGCCTTCAACCATGCCAGTAGTTTGAAAACCAGCTTGATGAATAGGCATAAAATCCATTAAACTCTTAACAAGATTAAGTAAAGAAGTATCACAAATCGTAACTGCCAGTAGAAGAAAGATAACATAAGAAAAAACTAGATAAGGATAAATTCCCTTTATTTTCTTTATCATAAACTCATAGGTAGATTTCCAAAGTGGTCTATTATCCTTTTTTCTTTCTTCAGAGAACACTTTCTTAGCAAGCAAAAAGCCTGATACAATAAAGAAAAATTCAACGCCAATAGATCCTCCATTAAAAAGAATTGTTTTTTCTTTTGCATGCATCCATGTAGTAATGTGATGAAATAAGACAAAAATTGCAAAAACAAACTTCCAAAAACTAATGTTCCCATTATGCTTTTTTTCTTCTACTTTGGCCATAAGACATCCCCTATCGTTTTCCAAATGTTAATATCTTCTTGGAAATCGCTATAACATTTTTCTACTCTATTGATAATATCTTTATATGTTTTATCACTATAGTGAAGTCCATCAGGACTTTCATACCCCTCACTCATTAATTGATGGAAGGTATCACAATAAAGAATATCTTCTTCTGATACTTTGCTTGCAACTTTCTCGTTAAATTCTTCTACTTTTTTATTCGTACTCATTTTCGTATTTTTATATGTACCTTTTTTTAAACCTTTTTCGTCTAATGGGTTAACTGATAAAAAGAAAAAATTATGATTAGGCCATTTTTCTTTTAGTTTTATATAATAATCCGCATAAGTATCTGCATCACATATCGTTTTATTATCTAATTCTTTTTGTTTGTTTTTTCTTTCTAACCTATCTAGGTCATTAATACCTAAATTGAAAAAAATAGTAAAATGATCTTCCGGATATTGCTTTAAAATTTTTTCGGCCTCAGGAACTGCTTCTTCCCAAAAATAATTACAAGTAGCGCCATTTTTCGCAACAAAAAATACATTATCTAAAGAAACTACTTTACTAGCTCCTACCATTCTAGAATCTCCAATAATTAAAATTTTATCTGATGGGTAATATGTTGGAATCTCACTTGAAACATTCTCATTTGGATTACTCGTATCCGAAGGAGATGTAGATACTTTCTTACTATGTAAAGAAGTAAAGAAAAACATAACCAAAAATAAGAAAGAAAGCGAGATTAATATTCGTTTCATTATTTCAATCACCTTGTTTCATTGTAACAAAAAGTTGTTATTATCACAATATTTTTTACTTTTTCTGATGAGAAAAGACAAAGAATTTACTTAAGATATAGTTTCCAATTGTAATTAAGACTTGACTCACTAATGTCCAAAGAATTACATATAAATTGGTATTTAATTTTAAGAAAGTAATAAAGAACCATAAAAAGATAGATTCCATAGCTAAAGTAGCAATTCTAGATGAGACAAACATCAAAATTTCTTTTACAATATTTTTATTTTTACTTTGAAAGACAAATATACGGTTTGTAACATAGGCGAAGATAACCGCAAGAACCCAAGAAAGAACAACAGCAATTTGTAGTTCTAATGGGTCTTTTGCATCTAGTACTGTAAATAGTAAAGCGTATTTACTAACAAGAGATACAACGGTTGTTAAAACCCCAATAATTAAATAACGAATAATCTCTTCATATTTATGAGAGAGAAAAATTCCTTTTTCTATTAATTTTTTCATGCATGAAGTCCTTTCTAAGCATTCTTGTGCTTTTTATTTTTATTATTTACTGTTTTCTTTTTTTGACTATTTTCTTTTTTCTTTACCGTTTCTTTTTCTATTTTCTTTTCTTCATGATTATGATCGAAAATGACATCTGTCTTACAAGCAAAAATAAGAACAAAGAAAAGTAAGATACCATAGAAAATATATCCTAATTTTGCATCTACTAAAACATAAATAATAGAGGCACTTGCAAAAAGCGAAGTTGCAATATAAATAATAATTACTGTAAGTCGTTGACTTAAGTGTCTTCTTAAAAGTTGATGATGAATATGCATTTTATCTGGTTTAGAAATACTTTCCCCTTTTAGTTTTCTTCTTACAATCGCAAATAAAGTATCTGAAATAGGAATGGTTAAAAGAAGAAGAGGAACAATAATGGATGTCATCATAATATTCTTAAATCCTAAAAGAGTAATAACCGAAATAATAAAGCCTAAAAACATTGATCCCGAATCCCCCATAAAAATAGAGGCAGGATAAAAATTATGAAATAAAAATCCTAGACAAGATCCAAACATTACAAAAGCAAGTAAAAACGCTAAACCAAACTGTCCTTTAAAGGCAGCAATAATTCCAATCGTAAGGAAAAAGATTGCCGAAATTCCTCCTGCTAGACCGTCTAAGCCATCAATTAAATTAATACAATTAATACATCCTAATATAAAGAAAATCGTAAGTGGATAAGCAAATAGTCCAAAATCAATATAAATCCCAAAAGCATCAATTTTTTGAAGTAATAATCCTCCATAAAAAACAACAATAAAAGTTGAAACTAATTGACCTAAAAATTTATGAGAAGCTTTTAATGGTTTAATGTCATCAATTACGCCTGTTAAGACTATCACAAAACTAGCGATTAAAACAGAATTCATTAAGGCATCCTCTTTACCAAAAAGCATATACCCTAATAGAAAACCAAAGTAAATTCCTAATCCTCCTAATCTAGGAATAGGAACTTTATGAACTTTTCGTTCATTTGGTTCATCCATAGCTCCGATATGTTCCGCTAATTTTTTAATAAACGGTATCGCCACTGTTACAAATAAACAAGGAATACTAATGAGTTTCATAATGTTTAATACGATTTCCTGATTCATACAACCACCGAACCCATTATACCATAAAATCCTTGAATTTACTACCATACTGTAAAGGAGAAAAGGATGATGGAAAAGTGCTTTATTTCTTTTTTTGTTTCCTGTATAATAATAGTGGTGGAACATATGAAAAAAAATGAAAATGAAAATACTCCTATGACGAGGAGTGAAAGAAGAGCAAAAGAGGAAGAACTTACGGCATTAGAAAATGCTAATGAGCCTAAACAAGAGGAATTACTCCTTGTAAAAGAAGAGAATTCTTCTATTACGGAAACAAATACAGAAGAAATTCAAGTAGGCGAAATTGAAAAGAAGACAACTTCTTCTAATATCGTCGATACGCTTTCTCAAAATGAAAACCAAAATCCATTTGAAGACTTATTAGCAGAAGAAAAAAAGTCATCATTTAACCCTCTTACCTGGGTTGGGATAGCGATTATCCTTTGTTTTGCTTTCTTCCTATATCTTGTGATAATTTCTCCTTATCAGGAGGATATCTTATTTCTTATTGATAGTGGATTTCTTCTTCTTATTGTCTTTCTTTTTTCACTTTCCCTACTCTTTCGCGAGAAAGGTAGAAAGGTACTTTCTCTTCTTAATTTATTCTTAATTTTAGGATATATCGGAACGAATGCTTATTTTATCTATCAATGGGAAGAAAAAAAGGTCGTAGAAACGCCTCAAGAAAAAGAAGAAACGACTGTTTATCAAAATACCTATCTTTGTGAAAAAGAAGATGAGCATATCTCTTCTCTTATTACTACTGAAAAAGATAATATTACTTCTATGATACGAAAAGAAACTTTTGATTCTCAAGAACTTCTAGAAGAAGCAAAAGAATACTTTAAAGAAACAGAAGGTTTAACTATCGAGGTAGAAGATAAAACACTAATCTTAACCTTTGACTTTCAAAAATTAGATCTAAATGAATATAAAAATATGGTTAGAGATTATCTAGAAAGCAAAAGAGAAACTACTGATTTTACATATATCGTCGATGATAAATTAGTATATACGACTTATCTAAAAGAACAATTAAATGGATTTACCTGTAAAAAAGAAAAGAGTTAAAACCCTTTTCTTTTTACTTTGGCTACATAAATTAACAAGAAGAACATAAGAAGGAAACCAGATGCACTTAAAAGAAGAATGAGAAGAAGAAACTTTTGATTTTGATGGGTTAATTCTTCTACCCTACTATTATCAAAGCGTTGAAGAGTACGTTCTTCTTCATCATAGGTATACCAATTCTTTTCTCCTGTTTCGATATTAATAGCATAAATTAAAGGATAAGATTGACTACTAGAGGTATAAATTGGAATCTTAATAGAATCAATTAAAACCTCTCCGTTTGCTTGATATCCCTCTGGGATATCTTTTTTATTTGGCATAAGAGAAAATATCGTAATGCCATTAAATGCAGTTTCATGATAAGGAATATAAGTATCTCCTTCCATTTTAAAGAAAGATATATTTCCCTCTTTATCTTTTAAAGCAATAATCCGATATCCGGTAATAGCTGATTCAAAGATAGGAACTTCCTCTTCCCCTATAAAAGTACTAGACTCCGTAAAAGTAGATGGAATAGGTAATCCATTTGTTTTCCGTAAGACGGTATATTCTTCTTCATCAACTGTTACATAAACAGGATTTAACTCTTTTACTACAATATTTAAGACATAATCTTTGGTTGTCCCATTTTCAGCAGTTACCCGAATAATAAATTGATTATCTCCTTCGGTTAACTGTTTAACCCCTGTTCCTCTTACACTTGCTTTAGAGTCTTCTGCTTTCGCATTAATATTCACAGATTCTACTCCATTTTCTAACTCTAAGGAATAGGATAATACATTTTTATCAAATTTTGGATTTAGGGAATATCCTTCTACTGTTAGACTTTGTAAATTATTATTCTTAGAATAACTAGCTTCTAATTGCTCTTTTGTAATTAGATTAAAAGTATAACTGCCATCACTTGAGGATAACTCGGTCTCGTTATAAGCATAGACTAGGGAATTTGCAATCCATACCCTAGCACTACCAGAAGATTTTGCCCGAAACGTAATCGTATAACTTTTACTTTTCGTACTACCGTTTGGAGCATATCCAACTGATCTCGTACTTCCTTCTAAGGTAGAACTTACAAAAGTTAACTTAGAAGAGTCATATTTTACATCGAAATTCCAACTTCCTAAAGCCGTTGAAGACGATACGGTAATCGTTACTTTTACTGTATTTCCAACGACAACGGTTTTGCTAGCGCCTGATACTTTAATATTCGCACTAGCTGCCGATACTTTGAATAATGGTAATAAAAGAAAGAAACCAAGAACGAAAGCAAATAACAAACTTTTTCTCATTCTTTTCATAAAGTACCTCCTTATTTTTGACTAATGTAACTTGTTCCTAATAAATGTTTTTGAACTTTTAGTAAATCTAAAACCGTAATCTTTCCATCTTTACTAACATCAGCAGCTTCTTTATAAGCTCCTGTTAAATTAGATGTATTTAAGAGATATTTTTGAACCTTTAAAAGATCTAAAATGGTAATTTTTCCATCCCCACTCACATCTCCATAAAGAACTACTGTAAAACTTTTCGTCTCTTCTCCACTTGTAATCGTCACAATATCTCCTGTTAAAAGATTACCAGATGTCTTTTCTTTACCACCATTTTTAACAGTAATGAAAGCCGTTTTAGATGCCGCTAAGATTTTATCTTTAAAGTCTGTTACTTTGGTTTCAAGTGTTAAATCGACTATATAATTATTTCTAACAGAAATCGGTGCTTTCTTTAAGATTTCTTCAATAGTTGGATAAATAATTTCTCCTTCTTTTGGAGCTTCCTTTCTTGTAATCGTAATGGTATAGTTTTCTATATCTCCATTTTGTGCCTTTACCTTTAAGGTAATAGGATTATCTCCTACTTCTAGGGAAACATTTCCCGTTCCTGTTACAGTAGCTGCCGAATTAATTGTTTTCGCTCCTATTTTTACCGTTTCTTTATCATACTCCACAACCATTTGATAACTCATCTTAGAAGAAGAAAATCCTTCAACAGCGGTATCATCTACCGTTAAACTTTTAAGACGATTATTAGGATTTCCCATAGGAGGAAGTTTCGCTGGTTCCTCTGGCATATTTTTATAAACCGGAATATGGAATTCCAAAGCAAAATCTAAAAGACCAATGCTTGCGTATGTACGAAATGTCTTATCTGCTTCGGTTGTCGGAGCTTGAATATTTGTCATATATTGATGGTTATAATATTTTGGTCCTACAATATCCCATTTTTGCGTATATCCTGTATTTTGACCAACTGAAATATAACCACTTGATAAAAACTGGGCTCCTCCTTCAATTGCTTTTACCGCACTATTCCATGGTCTTCCATAGGTAGTACTCTGTGAAGTTAAATCGGCACTTTTACCAGTCGCATAAAAAAGTCCTCTATCGGTTGCGCCTTGTCCATCCGTTGCTCCAATATTGAAAAAATTATAGTAACCTGAAAAAGTTGTCGTATGTTTCTTTCCTTTCGAATCGGTATAGGTATAATTAAAAGCATTCCCACTTACCATTTTCGTAGGGGTTGTACTAGTTCCAATCTCTTGACGAGAACGAGCTGCTAGAAAAACAGCGTTGATATCATACTTTTTTCCAGCATCGAAAAAGTTTTGTGAAAAATTACCAATATAAGCTGTTCCTAATAAGTTTTGAATAGCTTCTACAGTTTGTAATTCTTCATTAAAGCTTAAGTATTCAAATTGAAAAACATACATATCAATTAAAAAATTTCGTGGGTCTAAATAATAGGCAATGGTCTCATCATTGGCAGCATACCAACTAGATCCATCATATACTTTAAATTGATCTTTATCCCAATTATAATGTTCGGTTTTCGTGGATAGATAGCCTTGTGTAGAAGAACTAGTGGATTGAATTAAACTCTTAGAACCCTTCTCATTTTCTAAGACGGTTTTCCATTCCAAATCAGTTTGAACAGCTACAAATTTCCACTTAGGATGAGCCTCTTTTAAAATAGCTAAAGACTCCCAGTAACTTTCTGGAAATCCAGCCTTTGTAAATTCTTCTTTTAATTCATCACTAATACTAGCAATATGTAAGTTATCGGTACAAAGCCAACCTTTATAGTTTTTATTACGCGTATTAACATTGACATAAGAGAATGTTGTCTTACATTCACTACCATTTCCACTAGTTGGTGCAGCGACAGGAGTTTTACTGGATAAAACCGTAACAGGGTCTCCTGTATCCACCCAAAAAACATTATTTACTAACGTATTAAAAGTAGTATCACTATAAAAACAATTCCCTGTTGAATTAGCCCTTAAAGCACAAGTTCCTGTTGCAATAAACTTCGCTTCATAATCGGCACGAACAACATTTGGCAATAAGAAAAAAGCAAAAAGAACAAAAACGTTTATAAGAACTTTTTTCATCTTATCACCTACCTTGTATCCATTATAACAAAAAGCGACAAAAAAAGAAAGAATGGCTATTCTTTCTATGGTAAGTATTTGTAAATGGCAATCTTCTTATCCCCATATGTCTTTTCTTTCCAAAGGTGATAAGAAGAAGGCACTATAATAGTCTCTTTTTCATATTCACAGATAAGAAGACTTCCCTCTTTTAAAAGAGGAGGTAACATCATTAAAGTTGGCGTAATCAAACATTCTTGATAAGGGGGATCTAAAAAGACGATATCAAACGATAAAGATTTCTTTTGAAGCGTGGAAATGGCTTCTTTTACGTCCATTAGAAGAACGGTTGCATTTTCTATTCCCACTAAGTTCTTTTTTAAAATCTTACCAATCTCTTTTCCTGAGTCGACAAAGTAAGCTTCTTTCGCACCATTAGATAGTGCCTCTATTCCAAGAGCACCACTTCCAGCATATAAATCTAAGACGCTTTTCTCTTTTAATTCTCCTTGCAGAATAGCAAATAAAGATTCTTTTACCCGATCCATTGTTGGCCTTGTTCCGGAAATTAAAAATCCTTCTAACTTTTTTCCTTTATATTTTCCACTAATAACTCGCAAACTACCACCCAATTCATTATACCATACTACTTAAAAGATTGGAAACAAGATTAAAGGCATCCATCGCTTTATTCATCTTATCGCTTGGACGTAGTCCATAGTCTTTTCTCATGGCCTCACGAAACTCTTTAAAAGATTCGGGATTACGAATTAATTTTTTATACCAAATACTATGTTCTCGTAAATATTTTTTATAAAGGGGATTTTCTTTTAACTTTAATTGTAGTTCAAAAGGCATTAATCATCAAAGTGCTTATAGATTGGTTTTGGTTCATGAGTTGCTTTTGGTGTCTCATCTTTTACCACTAAATCCCCTAAGACTCCCAACACCCTTTGAATACTGGCGATAGATTCTTGAACGGAATCTAAATTCACATTTTTAAAATATTCTAAAAAATCTTTTTTTGGTTCTTCTTTTTTGGGTTCTGTTAAGTAAGGATTCCATACTTCATTCGTCTCTCCATACATATCATACATCTCATAAAATTTCTGCCAGTTCATCTCGCCCTTATTGACATAAGTGACTAATCGTGGGTTTTTCCGAACAAATTCTTTAAAAGTTTCCTTTGACATAGAACCACCTACCCTAGTATATGAAAAAAGATAGTTTTTTGAACTATCTATTTTTCTTCTAAATCAAAATTATCTAGGAAATCATCAATGGTCATGATTCTCTCATCGACACTACTTAAAGAAACTTCTACCGGTTTTTCCTCTTGTTCTTGCTCTTTTAAAGTAGCTTCTAAGAAGACATCTTCTAGTTTTTGTTTGGTAATGACAGTACCGGTTGAATATCTATCAGCAATTGGAAGTTCGGTTATCTTACATTCTATGATATCTGTTCCTGATTTGAATCCTAACATGGCTTTGCCAGAGAGGACAAACGTCTTTAAAATGTAATATGGATTTGTCTTCACATCGCGAATGATTTGAACTCCACGGCGAGCTCGACTCATCGGTTCAAACTCGGTAAGTTTTACCCGTTTTCCTGTTCCTTTCGTAGTAAGAACCGCTAAGAACTCCGCTTCATTAAATTGTGAGAAACTAACCACAAAATCATTTTTTAAACTAATGGCTTTTACCCCACTACTACGAAGTCCGGTAATGGGAACCTCACTTATTGGATAGCAAAGTCCATAACCATTATGCGTCGTTAAGAAAACATTTTTATCTTTTGATAAAACAGCATCAATTAATGTATCTTGATCCTTTAATTTCATCGCTATGATTGGTTTTGTATAACGCTGTACTTTAAAGTCAGATAAAAGTGTTCTTTTAATCATTCCATCATGAGAGACTAACGTAATTGCTTGCTCTTCACTAAACTTAGAAACGGGAATACTAGCAACAATAGCCTCCCCAGAACTAATTTGAATGATATTACTGATATGTTTTCCCATATCTTTCCATTTTAATTCTGGAAGTTCATGAACAGGAACATATAAGTAATTTCCTAAATCCGTAAATAGTAAGATGGTATCTAGAGTATTTAACTCATAAAGACCTAAGACATAGTCTCCTTCTTTTACGGTTGTTGGTTCTTCAGTGGCTGCATAACTTCTTAGAGGAACTCTTTTTACATAGCCATCCTTGGTTACTACAACCACGCAATCTTCTTTTGGAATCATGGAAGTGGTATCGACTTTAAATTCGGTAATCTCCTCACGAATCTCCGTCTTTCTAGGAGTAGCATATTCATTTTTAATTTTCCGTAGTTCTTCTTTCATAACACTCTTTAATTTATTTTCATCGGCAAGAATTGCCTCTAAGCCTTGGATGATGAGAAGAAGATTGTTATACTCTTCTTTTAAAACATCTACATCGGTATTCGTTAAGCGATAAAGTTGTAAATTGACAATCGCTTCTGCTTGTTTATCGGTAAATACATATTTTTGAACGAGATTATCAATCGCATCTTGTTTATTTTTACTATGCCGAATCGTATGAATCACTTCATCTAAAATATCAAGGGCTTTTATTAATCCTTCAACAATATGCATTCTTGCTTTTGCATGCTCTAGATCAAATTTTGTCCTTCTTGTAATCACTTCTTTTTGATGAGCGATATAAGCATCTAGAATTTCTAATATGCCAACAATCATTGGTCTACGATTTACAATCGCTACCATATTATAGTTATAATTAATCTTTAATTCGGTATTTTTAAAAAGATAATTTAAAATGTTTTCGGCATTGGCATCTTTCTTTAAGTCAATAACAATTCTTACCTTTTCTTCCCGGTCTGACTCATCACGGATCTCAGTCATTCCCTCAATCTTTTTATCATAAATGATATCGGATATTTTCTTTACTAGTAGAGCTTTATTAACCTCAAAAGGAATTTCATGGAAGATAATTTGTCGTTTCGCTTTTTCTTCTACAATTTCATATTTAGAACAAATAGCAATCTTGCCACGTCCTGTTTCTAGGCACTGCGCGATTTCCTTTTTTCCTTCTACAATGGCACCCGTTGGAAAATCAGGCCCTTTTACAATTTCTAAAATCGTATCGAGACGACAGTTTGGGCTTTCAATTCGTTTAATCGTCGCATCAATGACTTCTCCTAAATTATGAGGAGGAATTTCGGTTGCATAACCGGCACTGATTCCCTTAGAACCATTTACCAGTAAGTTTGGATATTTCGCTGGTAAGACAATTGGTTCATAGAGGGTATCATCAAAGTTAGGAGCCCATTCAATCGTATCTTTATCGATATCTTTTAAAAGTTCCCCACTAATTTTAGAAAGTCTAGCCTCTGTATAACGCATCGCGGCTGGTCCATCGCCATCCATCGAACCATTATTTCCATGCATATCAATATAACATTCATTTTGTTTCCACCACTGGCTCATATGCACTAAAGCTTCATAAATAGAAGAGTCGCCATGTGGGTGGTAATGACCCATGACATTTCCTACTGCCGTTGCGGATTTCTTATGCGCCTTGTCATAGGTATTTTTATCCCGAAACATCGCATATAAAATTCTTCTTTGAACTGGCTTTAAGCCATCACGAACATCCGGAATAGCTCGATTTTGGATAATATCTTTTGCATATTGGCCAAAACGATCCCCCATGATATCTTCTAGGGTGTAATCATAAATTTTTCCTAAGATTGTTTCTACTTCTTGATTCTTTTTCATACATCCCCCTAATCAATTTTATAATTATCTTCTAAAGAGAACTCTACATTCTCTTCAATCCAATCTTTTCTAGGCTCTACCTTATCGCCCATCAAAACAGAAACTCTTTTTTCCGCTAAAGCAGCATCTTGAATACTAACTCGTATGAGACTTCTCGTTTTAGGGTCCATGGTCGTCTCCCAAAGTTGCGTCGCATCCATCTCTCCTAAACCTTTATAGCGCTGCGTTTTCGTCTGTTTTCCTCTATATTTTTCAAGGAGATTTCTTCTATCCTCTTCTGTCCAAGCATATTCTCCTTCTTTACCACACTCAATTTTATAAAGCGGTGGCATCGCAATATAAAGGTGTCCTTGTTCAATTAAAGGACGCATATAGCGGTAGAAGAAGGTTAAAAGAAGAATTTGAATGTGAGATCCATCGACATCGGCATCGGTCATGATAATAACTTTATCATAATTACTATCTTCCATCTCAAAACTACTACCGACACCTGCGCCAATCGCATGAATCATCGTATTAATCTCTTCATTTTTATAAGCATCCTCTAAAGAGGCTTTCTCGGTATTTAATACTTTTCCACGAAGTGGTAAAATGGCTTGATATTTCCGGTCTCTTCCTGTTTTCGCAGAACCTCCTGCAGAATCTCCCTCGACTAGGAATAATTCATTTATAGCCGGATTTTTACTTTGGGCAGGCGTAAGTTTGCCACTTAATACTCTTTCTTTTTTCTTTTGGTCTTTACCACTTCGAGCTTCATCCCGGGCTTTTCTTGCTGCTTCTCGTGCTACTTTACTACGAAGCATTTTATTTAAAATATTGGTAGCTGCCTCTTTATTTTCCTCTAAGAAATATTCTAGTTTTTCCGTCGTAATCGCTTCTACTACTGTACGAGCAACAGGAGTTCCTAATTTCGATTTGGTCTGTCCTTCAAACTGTAATAAGTTTTCTGGAATCTTTAAACTGATAACAGCAGTTAGGCCCTCTCTTGTATCAGGTCCTTCTAAGTTTTTATCTTTTGCCTTTAAAAAGCCATTTGCTTTCGCATAATCGTTAAATACTTTGGTAAGAGCAGTTTTAAAACCTATTTCATGCGAACCACCATCGGTTGTTTTTACATTATTGACAAAAGAGACAATACTCTCTGAATAACTTGTATTATACTGAAGCGCAATATCGACATCAATCTTATTTTTAACTCCGGTAAATTCAACGATATTATGAAGACATTCTTTATCTTCATTGATATATTCTACAAAAGATTTTAAACCGTTATCATAGTGAAAAACCTCTTGTTTTTGATCTTCTTCATCAATTACTTCAATCGTGAGTCCTTGAAGTAAAAAAGCACTTTCCTGCATTCTTTCACAAACGGTTGTAAAAGAAAACATCGTCGTTTGAAAAATCTCAGGGTCTGGTAAAAACTGTACTTTCGTACCTGTTTTCGATGTTTTATCTAATTTGGTAAGTGCTTGATCAACATGTCCTCCATCTTTAAAAGAAATAAAGTATTCATACCCATCTCTTTTAATCGTTACTTTCATCCATTTCGATAAGGCATTTACAACAGAGGCACCAACCCCATGAAGTCCACCAGATACACTATATCCACTAGACTCGAATTTTCCTCCGGCATGCAAAACAGTATAAATAACCTCTGGTGTATCTTTCCCAGAAGCATGTTTCCCAACGGGTACACCACGCCCTTCATCCTCTACAGAGACACTATGGTCTGCATGTAAAATAATCCGGATTTTCTTTCCATATCCATTGATAACTTCATCTATCGAGTTATCGACAATCTCCCATATTAGGTGATGAAGTCCTTTTTTATCCGTAGACCCAATATACATTCCCGGACGTTTCCGAACGGCCTCTAACCCCTCTAATATCTTTATTGAGCTTTCATCATATTTTGCCATACTTTTCACCTTACATCATTATACCAAACTTTTCTTTAATTTCCAAACAAAAATCAAAAAAAGAGGTAAGAATTCCTCTTTTTATTCCTTAAATTATGCCGTACAAGTAACACTACTACAAGATGAATCTGCCACAAACGTAAACAAGTAATTACTAAAAAATTTACTGTTTTCTGGAATGCTTGCTGGCTTTGTCTTATAGTAAGTTACGGTTATTGCATGATTATTAAAATCATCTACTTGCGATGTAATCTCACTTTTTAAAAGTCCTTCGCAAACAAGAGATATCGCACATATCTTAGAAGGTGTATCCTCACTCGGTAAGCTACTAGGTTTTTTTTGAACATAATCATAAGCCGCATTTAAAACGGTATCGACATTGACATTATCTTTTGATTTTCTAGCATCCCGAATAGATCTAGTAACAGCAGGAACTGCTACTAAAGCCATTAAACTAATAATTACTAAAACCGCTATTAGTTCTACTAGCGTAAAACCATTCTTATTCATGATTATTCCTCCCTATATACTTCTGTTAATTGATAAAAATAAGGTCCATCATATTTTCCTAAAGCCTCTTCATATTGTGATTTATTTGCTGATGTCACATAGACAATGGAAATATAAGAATTTGCCATATCTAAGGTTTTCCCGGATTGCGGATTTTTAATTTCATCTTCTAAAACTCCCTCATCATGAAGATATTGTAAAGGAATTTTTACTTCACAAACATTAGAAGTAGCAGGAGCAGAGGGATAATTGGAAGTTGTACATCCACTCGTTCCTTTTATAACCGAAGGGAGTGTAATTTTACTCGTTGGTACATAAGAAATAGCTGAACTTAAAATACTATCCCTTTGAATATCTGCTGTTTGTTCTTTATTTTTACGATTAACTACATCAATTGCCTCAAAAGTAGCAACCGCTAAAATTGCTAAAATTGTAATGACTCCAAGAAGTTCTACTAGTGTAAAACCATCATCTTTCATACTATCACCATCCTCATTATAAAAAAAGAGTTTTTTAAAGTCAAGAAAAGAAGGCGAATATTTGCCTCCTTTACAGATTCTTTTTACTTAATTCTTTCATTTCTACTAAGAGATTTAAAGCTTCCATTGGTGTAGTTTCTAGTGGATTTAGTCCATTAATAAAGTTACGTAGAGGATCCTCTTTAGGGATTAGATCATCTAAAGGAAGAGCTTCCTGAATTTTAATATCCCGTTTTTTCTCTTTATTCTCATAAATTTTTAAAATTTTTTCAGCTCGGTCAATTAAACTATCTGGTAAATTCGCGAGCTTTGCAACATGAATTCCATAGCTTTTATCGACACTACCCTCTTGAATTTTATGGAGGAATGTAATAGAGCCATTCTCTTCATAAGCACTTACATGGATATTTTTAAGGTGCTTTAACGATTTCTCTAAATCTGTTAATTCGTGATAATGGGTTGAAAACATCGTTTTGGCATGAATCTCATCGTGAATATATTCAATAATTGCTTGAGCAAGAGCCATACCATCAAAGGTAGCAGTTCCCCTTCCTAACTCATCAAATAAGATTAAACTATTTTCAGTTGCATTACTAACAGCATCATTTGCTTCTTTCATCTCTACCATGAAAGTAGACTCCCCACTTACTAGATCATCACTTGCACCAATTCTAGTATAGATGGCATCAAAAATAGGAAGCGTTGCTTCTTTAGCGGGAACAAAAGAACCAATCTGGGCCATGATAACGGTAATCGCAAACTGACGCATATAGGTACTTTTACCAGCCATATTTGGTCCCGTAATTAAAAGGACATTCGTGTTTTCATCCATCAAAATATCATTCGCTACATATTCTTTTTCTAAGACCTTTTCAACGACCGCATGACGATTTTCGATTACTCTTACTTCTCTTTTATCGACAAGTTTTGGTCTTACATAATTGTTTTCTTCAGCAACAGTAGCAAAAGACTGAAGAACATCAATCTCGCTAATAATTTTAGATATCTCTTGAATTTGCGGAATATAGGTCTTAATCGTATCCCGAATCTCTACAAATAATTGATATTCTAAATCAATAATTCGCTCTTCGGCATTTAAAATTAAAGCTTCTTTTTCCTTTAAAATCGGGCTGATATAACGTTCACAATTCGTAAGGGTTTGTTTTCTTTCATAGCCATATTCTTCTTTTACTTGACTAGTAGCCCCCTTGGAGACCTCAATAAAATAACCAAAGACTTTGTTATACCCTACTTTTAAGGTCTTAATACCCGTTCTTTCGCGTTCTTCTTTTTCAAAACGGGCAACAAAATCTTTTCCCCCTTTTCTTAAATCTTTTAATTCATCTAGTTCTTTGGAATATCCCTCTTTAATAAGAGAGCCTTCCTTGATACTAACAGGCGGGTCTTCATAAATACTTTTTTCTAATAATTCGTATAAATCGGTAAGGGGTGAGAAAGTCGTATAAGAAAGAGCCCGCAAAATATTGACAATATCGGGTAGAACTTTTAAACTGTTTTTTAATTGATTTAAGTCTCTAGCATTGGCATTTCCAAAAGCGATTCTACCACTTAAACGCTCTAAGTCATACACTTCATAAAGTAATCCCTTTAAATCCTCTTTTAACAGAAATTCTTCTGATAATTTTTCTACCATATCATAACGAGCATTGATCTTCTCTTTCGAAATTAAAGGGTTTTCAATATAGGTCTTTAGCATCCGCGAACCCATCGCTGTTTTTGTTTTATCAAGTAACCAAATAAGAGAATAATTTCGTTGTTTTAACCGTAGCGTTTCTGTTAATTCCAAATTCCGCTTGGTATGCATATCCATTTTAAGAACATCCTTGGTCTCCCTGACAATTGCTTTTTGCATATGATCTAGGGATTTCATCTGCGTATTTGTAACATAGGTAAGCAAGTGAATAATGGTCTTTTTTAACCGTTCATCTTCTATATCCTGATACACTTCTTGATAAGTAGGCATTTCTTTTATCTCATCACTAATCGTTACTAATATCTTAAATTGATTTTCTAAAATAGAAAGAATCGCTCTATCTACTTTAGAAGAAGCAATAATTTCTTTAATATCTAAGGAGGCAATTTCACTTACTAGTTTCGTTCCTTGATGAGGAAGTAACATAACATAAATAAAACCTGTTGTTATATCAGAATAACTAACCCCGTAAGCATGGTCAAAATCAAGAATGTTTCCAATATAATTGAAATCTTTCTCATCTAGGGCATCCCCACTCATGACGGTTCCCTTACTAATAATTTGGGTAAGACCCCGGTCCACTAGTCCTTGCGCTTCTTTTGGGTCTTCTAGTTGTTCACAAATGCCAACTCGATATCCTTTTTCTACTAGTTTTTCAATATAAATATCAACAGCATGATGAGGCACACCACACATTGGTACTCTTTCTTCTAAGCCAGCATTTCTTCCTGTTAATGTAAGTTCTAACTCACGAGATACCGTAACAGCATCTTCAAAAAATACCTCATAAAAATCTCCTAGACGAAAGAATACGAAAATGTCCGGATGAGCTCTTTTAATATCGATATATTGTCTCATCATGGGCGTTATTTTGCTCTCATCTACCTCATTCATCTTCATAAAACCACCTAGAGTTATTATATCAAAAAAAATAGACGAAAGTCTATTTTCTTAAAAAACTATTTTTACTTCTGAATAGATTTTTGATAACTATTTAAAGCATCCATAGAAGCCATTGCTTTCTCAGGACTAGAATAAAGGAATCCATAAGCTCCGTAATATAGTTCTGATTTTTTTACTCCTGCTCCTACAAAATAACCCGCATTATAAATTCTGGCATATTCTTCGAAACTAATAGCAGTTCCTAGATTTCCCATATAAAGGCCATCTTTCATACGAGCAGTTGGGAATTCTCTCCAAGTAAGATATTCCTCTAGCATTGCTTGATCTCTCCAAACCGTTCCATTACTTCCTAGTTCTGTATAACCAACTTCAGCAAGGGTTTTTGCGCACTCTGGATAAAATGGATAATTTGGTCCGTGAGGATGGTACGCTAATTCAGCTTCCCAATCTCTATATTCTTCATAAGAATGAGCAAGTGTTCCATCACTACATTGATAGATAATTAAATTATCATCAGCATAATCTCTATAAGTATCTTCATCTACCCAAATTTGTCCTTCTGGAGACATAAATACATTTACCCTAAGCGTTGCTTTTGCTCTCGTAAAAGGACGTAGAGAAGAAAGTCTCTTGCGATAAAATTCAAAAGAATTTTTATCGATAGATGGTGTTGCATTTGGATAAGCATAAACGAGTTTAAAAGTAATTAAATTATATTTAGAATTTTGAACTTTTTTCTTTCCTAAACAATCATAAATGGCTTCTAAAAGTTCTGCATTCGCTTCCTCTTTATCAACTACTCCCAATCCAGAAGCACTAATACGTATTTCTAGTTCATGATCTACTTCTTTATTTCCCCATTCGGCATTATAAGGAACGTAAGCATAATCTTTTGCCATAACTGGTGTTGCTGGAACTAATAAAAGAGATAACGCTAAAGCACTTGAAGCAGTAAGTGTTACCGCTTTTTTCCCGAAATTTTGTAATGTTCTTTTTTTTGTTTCTGGTAAGTTACCAAGACCTTGTTTATTTATTTTCATAACAATCCCCCTCAGTTACAATTATTCTAGCATAAAAAAAGAAGGAATGCAAATCATTCTCCTATCTTTTCTAAATATTCTAGTGCCTCTTCAAAGGTAGATACCGGAACAATTTTGATATCATACCCTTTTTTCTTTTGTAAGGCAATTGCTTCTTCGTAATTCTCTCCAGATGGAACAAAAAAGATATCCGCCTTTTTAGAGGATCCCTTTAATTTATAAGCAACGCCACCAATTTCTCCTACTGTACCTTCGGCATCAATGGTTCCTGTTCCCGCAATCGTAAGTCCATGAGTAATATCCTCTTCTACTAAAGAATTATAAATAGCAAGCGCTACCATGAGCCCTCCACT
This sequence comes from uncultured Bacilli bacterium, assembly GCA_947632115.1. Lineage (GTDB taxonomy): Bacteria > Bacillota_I > Bacilli_A > RF39 > UBA660 > UBA5578. The sequence continues at coordinate 8,111 of CANROB010000002.1, read as the reverse complement.
AGGGCCTGATTCAGAATCATCATAATAAAGTTTTATATCTGGGTCTGTTTGATATTTCCTTAAAAGAGAAGGAACAATACCAATTAGTTTCACACCATCCACCTCTAGTACTTGGGCTGTTCTCTCATAGGTATTTTTATCCCGTAAAACCGAAATCTTTACCGTACTATTAGTCTCTTTAGACTGAATGATGGAACTAAATTCTTGAATAGAGGAAACTTCTTTGCCATCCACAGATAAAATTTGATCTCCCATTTTTAAATCGGTTTTAGCGCCCTCTGCAATATAAAGGACAAAAACTTGGCTACTAGTAATCGTTACTTCCTTATTCGCCTTTTGATACGCTAAAATGACGGCATCTGCATAGGCTTGTTCTAACCAAAGACGGTCACGAATTAAAGTATCTTCATATGTTTCCACTGTTGTCGTATCCGTATTCTTAGGATATAAATCCCAACTAGGAAGAAGAAAAGAAAGCAAGAGCATGGGAAGATTCGCCTCATACTCTGAAACATAAGCTAAATTAAAACTTCCCTTACTTGGATACTCTCCCTCTATCTCAATTCGATTGGTAACATCAATTAATCCTCCTGGTGCGTCAATATAATAAGGTAATGGAAAAATAATGGAAAGAAGAAGTAGCGAATAAATGATTAGAAAAATCGCGTGTTTTTTAAGAAAGCGTAAAATTTTTTTCATTTTGTTTCTCCACTAAAAAAAGATAAAAATTATCTTTGTGACTCTAAATAGCGATACTCATTTTGCCAAATGGTTCCATCCGGAGCTTGATAATAATTTGAATTTTCCTCTAAAGCATCATAGTTTTCTCTATCTACCCAAAGTTGACCATCTTCATCTTCATAATATTCCTTATTTCCAAAATTAAAAGCACTTGTTCGCATATCCTTTGGATCAAAAGAAAGAACAGCAATCGCTCCTAATCCTAAAATAATAATAGAATATGCAATTTTTTTACTCTGACTCATAGATCCTCCTATCGTACTTTTTCCTCTTCTTTTTGAAGAACACTCGCAAAGGACTTACGGACTTGATACCGTAAACTCTCTTCTTGCAATTTTTGATATCCTGCAAACCCATCTTTTGTAAGAACAGTTAAGGGCCACATGCCAGCGAATACTTCCCTCATACTGTGTTCTTTTTTGATTCCCGCTAAAGACGCCCTACTAGTAACAAAGGCACGGAAGTTCACAAACTTTATCTTATTCATACTATCTCCTTATGGTTACTATCATCATTATTATCATACCACATATTTTCTTTTTAAACAATAAAAAATCAAGAAGTGACTCTTGATTTTACTTTTATAAGGTTTTTCCCTCTTCTAAATCTTCACTAGCTTGTAAAGAATCCATGTAAAGGTGATATTCCTCTTCACTTGCCCACACTGTACCATCCGGAGCCGTGAAGAACTCTTCGATATTATCTCCTAAATCTTGTAATTCCTCTTCTTCCGTTGTAGTGATTTCCTCTTCTTCACTTTCCTCGAAAGTATCATCGATGTCCTCATCTATGCTCTCTTCAAAGGTAGTGGCATTATCTTCGATAACAGGAGCATCCTCCGTAGCTATACTAGCAACCGCTAAATCTTCTTCATAAGAAGCTTCTGAAACCTGGGAATTAATATACCAATTATATTCATCTTCATTTGACCAATAGGTTCCATCAGGAGCTTGATAAAAGTCATCTGTCTCTGATACTTGTTCTTCTTCAGATTGAACTGTCGCACTATTTACAGATACTTCATCATTTAAAGAAGCACGATAATCTTCTTCAGAAGACCAATAGGTTCCATCAGGAGCTTGATAATAATCAGAAACTTCTGTAGAGTTATCATAAGAATCATCATAAGAATCTTGATATTCTCCTTGAAGGTCTAAATAATCTTGACGAGATTGATAAGCATCTCCATCTACCCAATAGTATCCATCTTTATAATAGCCACCATACTCATCTGTGTCATGAGAATCATAATCATAATCATCATAGTCATCATCATACTCATCATAAAAATCTTCCTCTAGACCATCCATGTAAGAGTAATATTCTTCTTCACTTTCCCAATAGGTTCCATCAGGAGCATGAAAACCTTCTCCTTCTTCTATGATTTCACCATTTCCTGGGGTAACTACCGTACCATTATTGGATTGTACAAATCGGTTATACTCCTCTTCATTTTCCCAAATAGTACCATCGGGAGCAGTAAAACCAGATTCTACGGAAATAACCGTTTCCCCTGTTTGCCCAGCCATATAAGCATTATATTCTGCTTCACTTTCCCAAGCACTTCCATCAGGAGCAACAAAAACATCTCCGGTAATAGTTACTGTTTCCGTCCCTACAGGAGCATCTGCTATACCAGCATCAACTGCCTCTTGGTATTCTTCTTCACTTACCCAAGTAGAGCCACCTTCTTCTGGGGTATAAGTAGGTCCTGTATAGGTTTCTCCATATTGTTCATTTAACTCTTCTACAACCTCTTCTGGTGTTTTCATATCATTGGTAATATCTACTTGTCCTAATTGGGTATCTAGAGAATCTGCAGGTAATTCAAATTTAAATTCTTCTTCAGATACATCTTCTGATACATCTGTCATATCCTCGGTAGTAGCTTGTTCAGTATTTTCAACAACTGGATCTTCTACTTTGGCATTTGCCGCACAACCTGCTAAAGCCGCAGCAAAAGAGATTGCTGATGCACCTAAAAGAACCGCTTCCCTTGTTTGAATAACAATTCTTTTCTTTTTTTTATTACGAACAGAAAGCAAATCAGAAAGGGCTGCATTGTTTGTTCTTACAATATCATTATTTACCTTTATATTTCCTAATATTTTATCTAAATCTTGTTTCATAAAAAATTCCTTTCTTTCGCTATATTATGAATTTAGTTCTTTCTATGATTACTAATCCTACTATTAAAAGTATATATTTTTTTGTCAAAATAGTCAACTTTTTTTACGCGATAACATTTCAATTACAAAAAAAGGTCAATAGGCCAAATAAAGGGGTGCGTTTAAAATATAAAAAAAATAAAAGGTCAAAAGACCTTTTATTTAGCATATCCGTTTTCAGTAGCAAGTGTATCCATATACATATTGTATTCTATTTCACTTGACCAAGTATTACCCTCTGGATCAACAAAGAAATTGGAATTATCTTCATATTGATAGTCCTCTACCACTTGAGAAGAATCTGTATTTTGATTAGCATTTAATTGTTCTACATAATCTTCTTTGGAAACGTAAATTTCTCCGTTTACATGATAATATCCATCTTCATAATATCCACCGTACTCATCTTTCGTATGAGACGTAGTGTTGTCTTCTACATAATCATCATGATTTTCCTCATTGTATTTTAACTCATTAATATAATCTTCTTTAGAGGCATAGATATCTCCATTGACATGGTAGTATCCATCACTATAATATCCGCCGTATTCATCTTTTACATGAGATGGGATACGGTCTTCTTCATAGTCATCATAGTAGTCATCGTAATAATCGTCATAATAGTCATCATCATAATGGTCCCCATTACGATAATCTAACCATTCTTGTCTACTTTCCCAGTACGTTCCATCAGGAGCACGATAACCGTCTCCTTCTTCTACGATTCCACCAGGTCCTGGAGTAACTACAGTACCATTATTAGATTGAAGCCATTTTTGATACTCTGCTTCACTCTCCCAAGCACTTCCATCAGGAGCAAGATATCCAGAATCTACAGAAACAGTTACTTCTCCAGCTTGACCAGCAACATATTTATCATACTCTGCTTTACTTGTCCAAGCACTTCCATCAGGAGCAAGATAAGAGTTTCCTGTAATGGTTACTTTTTCTGTGCCCTCTTTAGCATCTTCTATACCAGCAGCAACAGCTTCTTGGTAATCTTCTTCACTTACCCAAGTAGAGCCACCTTCTTTTGGTGTATAAGTAGGGCCTGTATAGGTTTCTCCTAATTTTTGATCTAACTCTTTCATGACTTCTTCTGGAGTCTTCATGTTATTCGTAACAGAAATAGATCCTAACCCTTTCGCTAGTAAATCAGCAGGAAAAGCAAATTCAAATTGGTCTTCTTCTTCCTCTGTTAACTCTTCTACCCCATCCGTAGTTTCTACAGTAACTACTTCAGGAGTATCTGTTTCATCCTGAGAAGCTTTATTAGCTCCACATCCTATCAAAGTAGCAATGATAGAAGCTCCAATGGTAATTTTTAGGATGTTTTCCTTTGTTATTAGGTTATAATTTCTTTTCTTTCCAAAAAATGTAGCCCCATTATTTACTGTAATCGTTCCTGCTTCAGAACGAACTTTTTCTAACATTTCCTTCATAATATTTCCCCCTTCTTTCAAAGACAGCGTATATACTAACATTTTTTTCGTTATTTGTCAAATTTATTTTTCAAAGCAATAGAATAAACTATGAAAAAGAAAATAAGTCCTTGTTTATTAGCCATTTTTTTAGTAGGTATCTTAATGAAATCTAGTGATGTAAAAGATCAAATCCTTACAGCACTTTCTCTTTTTGAGACGAAAGTATTTCCTAGTTTATTTCCTTTTTTGGTGCTTTCTCCCTTTTTTATTCAATATGGATTCTTCGATTGGATTAAAAAATATCTAGGGCCTTTGGTAAAAAGATTATTTCACATCTCAGAAAATGGAAGTTATCTTTTCTTTATGAGTATGATATCCGGATTCCCTTCTAGTGCGGGATATGCCAAAAATTTAGAAGAAGAAAATCTCTTATCCAAGGAAGAAGCTTTTCACATTCTTCTTTTTTCGCATTTTTCTAACCCACTTTTTATTTTATCCATGATTTCTACTCGTCCCCTTTTGGTTCTTTTTTCCCATTATCTCGGCAATTTCTTTCTAGGAATTTGCTTTCGGTTTCATTCTCCCACAAAACAAACCAAAAAAGAAACTTCCAAGAATTCAAAAAGTTTCTTTGAAATATTTTCCTCCTCTATTCATCAAGCGATGGAAAACCTTTTATTTATTCTAGGAGTCATTGTCTTTTTCTTCGTTGTAAACGCTATTATCCCAAACCACATCACGAACTTCACCTTAGAACTAAGTCAAGGCTTGCACTATCTCACTACATTAAATATCTCTCCTAAAATGGTAGCCGTCTTATCTTGTTTCTTACTTTCCTTTGGAGGGTTTAGTGTTCATTTGCAAACTTATGGAATTCTAGCTAACTGGCAGATTTCCTATTTTCCTTATCTTCTTACAAGAATTATCCATGGTGTATTTTCAGCAAGCCTACTTTTTTTCCTTTACTAAGAATAGTAGCAGAACATTTTGTTGTTAGGCACTAAGGGTTACATTAGAACCAGCTGTATTATAAAGATAAACAGCCTTTACCCCAAAATCTTGGTTTTCAAAAAGTGAAGAAGTAATGGAAATATCAATCGTTAAATAAGAATAATTTCCACCTTGTGTTTGTTTATTTACTTTTTTCACTTGAATCGTAGGGCTTGCCTCTTCTACTAATTGATAGTAAAATTCATTTCCACTCCCGGAATAGGAAATGGAATTACTGGTTACTTTTAATGTTTTTTGAATTTGGGCACCACTATCATTCCGAAAAGTAAAGGTATAATTTCCTCCACTTCCCGTTGCGGAAACAAGGGTATATTCCATCGCATCATAGTTTAATTGGTCGCTTAAAAGAGACTGTTGAAGCACAAGTTCACTTTTAATAGACGTATTTAAATAATTTTCTTTAACAATTACTAGAATATTAAAAAGAAAAACAAGTACTACAGTCGCAAGTGTGAAAGAGGTCAAAAGTTCAATAATCGTAAATCCTTTTTGATTTTTCATGTTCTAAGCACCTTCCTTCAATTGGAAACTAGCAGATGCGAAACGAGTCAAGGCAGGATCTGTTCCATACTTGACAAATATTTGATAGAGTGTTCCCCCATCATCTTCTTTCTTTTTAGGAAGAGAAACGGTATTCATAAAAGGACGAAAAGAACTATCGATAGTAATAATCTTTTCTTTTAAGTCTGTAAACGCTTCAGATGTCATACCATCCGTTACTTTTACCATGTAAAAGCCAGTTACTCCTAAATCGGACAAAAGAGAGTTCCAAAGACTACCAAGCGCTTTTGATGTCAAATTTTCAACCGTACCAGCATCTAATTCTTGATAAAAAGTCGTTGGAGCATTCGCAACTAAGTATCTTTTCATCGCATCTACTTGATAAATATCATTTACCGTATTATAGCGATATAACCTAGTATAGGAATTTCCTATAGAAGAGTACTGAACAAAGATATAAACTAGCACTCCTGCTATGGTTAAAGAGACCAATAATGTCTCCATAAGAAGAAACCCACGATTACTTAAGTGGACATTTTTTTTCATAGAATTGTCACTCCTTGTATTGTATTTAACACAAGATTATTATATAATATATTCAGGATAAAATCTAGTCCTAAAGAATAAAAGAAACAAACTAAGAAGGGATTGACTAAGATGCTTAGAGTATTTGACTTTGAGAAAATACCAATTGTCGAGATCGTCAACGATATCATGTTAGATTCTTCCAAAAGAGGAGCGAGCGATATCCACTTCGATCCCCATAAAGATAGTATGATTATTCGTATTCGTGTCGACGGTGCCTTAATCAACTATGCAGAAGTACCTGCACTTTTTCAAAAGAACCTAATCACCCGTGTTAAAATTATTTCTGGGATGAATATTACCGAATCGAGATTACCACAGGATGGTGCGATTAAAACCAATTTACAAGGAACCAATCTAGATATGCGTGTTTCTTGTCTACCAACCAATTTAGGGGAAAAGATCGTTATTCGTATCATGGACTATAGTTTAAGTGGTACAGGTATTGAGAACCTAGGATTTTCAGAGTCTAACTATCAAAAAATATTAAAATTATTAAATTTACCAAATGGAATCATCCTTGTAACCGGAGCTACTGGTAGTGGTAAATCTACAACCGTATATGCGATGTTACAAAGATTAAATAAAGAAGATACCAATATTATTTCCGTTGAGGACCCAGTCGAGATGAACATTGAAGGAATTAACCAGGTACAGACCAATAGTGAGATTGGTCTAGACTTTGCTACTGTTCTTCGTTCTATTTTACGTCAGGACCCAAACGTTATCATGATCGGAGAAATTCGTGATACCGAAACAGCAAAAATAGCCGTTCGTGCTTCTATTACTGGACACTTAGTTCTCTCTACTATCCACACCAACGATGCCCTAAATACGATTGAACGTCTTTTGGATATGGAAGTTGAACGATATCTCCTTGCTAGTGCCCTAGAAGGAATCATCGCTCAAAAGTTAGCTCGTAAGTTATGCGATAAATGTCGTAAAAAAAGACCGGCTACCCAGTATGAAAAAGATTTATTTAAACAAGCCTTACATAAAGATATCGAATATTTATATTCCGCTGAAGGGTGTGACAAATGTCACCATGGATATAAAGGACGTATTCCTATTCATGAAGTACTTCTTATCAATACCGTTATTCGAGATGGTATTACCAATAATCTTCGAAAAGAAGACTTGAGACATCTCGTATATTCCCAAGATGTTACCTCTTTATTACAAGATGGTTTACAAAAAGTAGAACAAGGTCTTACTACGGTTGAGGAATTATTAAAACTTATCGATCTTGAAAATGATGATACTAGTAAAGATTCCGTTATCGGTCTTAAAGAATCTCTTCGCTTAGCGCAAGAAAAAGAAGAAGAGGAAAAGAGAAAAGAAACTCCTACTCCTAAAGTAGAAAAGAAAGAAGCACCAAAAGAAGATGACGAACTTATGGATGCTTTAAAATCTTTGAATATTGACCTTCCAAAAGAGGAAAAGAAAACGGTCTTAAAACCTTCTACTCCTAAAGAAGAACTTCCAGATCGAACAAGTGAAATTGATGATATTCTAGCAGGAATTGATTTTGGAGAAATGGATGGCTTATCTAAAGATGAATTAAGAGATTTACTGAAATAAAAAGAATGAATTTTGAAATTCATTCTTTTTGGTACTATAAAAGTGTAATAATTAATTACAGAAATGTAGTTGAATATTACACTTCTTTTTATTATGATTG
>CANROB010000001.1 GCA_947632115.1 uncultured Bacilli bacterium | reverse complement strand
TTCAATCATAATAAAAAGAAGTGTAATATTCAACTACATTTCTGTAATTAATTATTACACTTTTATAGTACCAAAAAAGAACTATTTCGTTCTTTTTTCGTTCGTAGTATTCTTTGGTTTACGACCTGCTTTTTTTGGTTCTTTTGGAGTTTCCTTAGAAACCTTCTTTTCCGTTCCTTTTTTTGGTTCCTTTTTTGTTTCTACCTTTGTTTCCTTTTTTGTCTCTACAACGACTGGAGTTTCTTTTTTCTCTGGTTGTCTAATTTCTTTTACTGCTTCTAATTCTTCTTTCTCAACGATTTTATCCGTTACCAAATCTTCTAAATCGATAAAGAAAATAGCAAGAGAAGCAAAAGCAGCTCCTACTAGTGGTCCAACAATAAATACCCATGCTTGAGATAAATACTCACCACCTAATAAAACAGCTGGCGCTAAAGATCTAGCTGGGTTTACAGAAGTACCAGTTAACTTAATTCCTAATAAATGAACTAATACTAAAGCTAAGCCAATAACAATTGGAGCAACATTTTCTTTCTTTTTATCTCTTGTTACACCCATAACAGCTAAAACAAAAACAAAAGTTAAAATGATTTCTACAACGAGAGCTCCTAACATCGTGATATTAGAACCAGCTATTCCTGTTAAGTCTCCAAAAGCATTAGCTCCTAGTCCTACCGTTTTAAAATCTCCCATTGAAGTAGAGTTTATAATTAACGCTAATAATCCACTTCCTGCAAAAGCACCTAATACTTGAGCAATTACATAACCGATAAAATCTTTCGTTGAAATTCTTTTATCAATCCACATTGCAAAAGAAACGGCAGGATTTACATGGCATCCAGAAATTTTTCCAATTGTATAAGCAACAGCTACAATAGAAAGTCCGAATGCTAAAGAAGTAGCTATAACATCTGCATCTGTCATAACGGCAACTCCACAGCCAAACAAAACCAAAACGCAAGTTCCTAAAAACTCGCAAAGATATTTTCTCATATCTCTTTCTCCTTCCAACTTCATTATAGCCCTTTTTGGGAATTTCTGTCAACATTTCCCTTATTTTAAAAAGAAAAAAAGTGCTAAAACGCACTTTAACAACCACAAGAACCGCTTGGGCCATTATAACTATATTGGTTATTTTCATCACTCCATTTAATCGTGTAATAACCACTAATGACATTTCCAGAATCAGGATCCCTGATGACAACATCTTCCAAATATCCCTGCTTTTTTAAATCATCAACGGTAACACATTCACAATCTTCACTTACATTTTTCGCGGTATAAGTTTTAACTGCTTCTTTAAGGCGATTATATTGTTCTTCTCCTAATCTTTCCTTAGAATCATTAATTGTTCCATTAATAAGAGGAACTGTAATTAACGCAATGACTGCTAAAATAACAATTACCGCTAGTAACTCCACTAACGTAAATCCATTTTCTTTCATACTATCACCATCTAAAATGTACCATAATCATCAAAAAAAAACAACTCTATTTCTCGTAATAAAGTTGTCTTTTGTCAAGGAAATGTTATCTCGTATAATCACAAGAACTACATTTGATTTTAGATTTTTTTTGAACGAGCATTTCTCCGCATTCTGGACATTTCTCACCAATTGGTTTATCCCAATAAGCTGTCTTACATTTTGGATAATTGCTACAACCATAAAATACTTTTCCCTTTTTACTTTTTTTCTCTACAATTTTAGAACCACAATTTGGACAATCACAAACCTCTATAACCGTCCTTTCTTGGGCTTTAATATATTTACAAGTTGGATAATTGCTACAAGCAACAAACTCTCCATATTTTCCTTTACGAATAACAAGAGGGCTACCACAATCAGGACAATCCTCCCCTGTCTTTTCGGCTTCTTTTTTTGGCATTTCATGGAAAGCATTTTGTACAGCTGGTTCAAAATCATTGTAAAAACTTCTTAGAGTCTCGACCCAGTTCATATCTCCTTCTGCAATTTTATCCAAATCGGTTTCCATATCAGCAGTATATTTTACATTAATTAAATGGCTAAAAGATTGTTGCAATTTATCGGTTATTTCGATTCCTGTTTCGGTTGGTACAAATTTTTTATCGACAAGCGTAACATAATCTCTTTTCTTTAAAATATCTACGGTTGTTGCATAGGTACTAGGTCTTCCAATTCCTAACTCTTCCATCTCTTTAATGAGTTTGGCCTCGGTATAGCGAGCAGGAGGATTTGTAAAATGTTGTTTCTTTTCAATCGTCTTTGAAACAATAACAGATGATTGATAAGTATCAAATGGTGGTAACTCTGTATCCTTCATTTCTTCATAATCTTTAAATACTTTTAAATATCCATCAAAAAGAATGACTTGTCCTGTTGCTTTAAATTGATAATTATTATTATCTAATATAACGGTCGTATTTTCTGTAGTTGCACTTTTCATCAAAGAAGCAAGGGCCCGATAATAAATCATCCGGTAAAGTTTAAATTCATCTGACGTTAAAAAAGGCTTTACAGATTCTGGTGTTCTTTGAATGCTAGTTGGACGAATAGCTTCATGAGCATCTTGGACATTTTCTTTTTTCTTAGTAACCTTTACACTTCCCACATATTCTTTTCCATATTTTGCTTCAATGAATGAATAGACACTAGCAACAAACTGAGAAGAAAGACGGGTTGAATCGGTACGCATGTAACTGATAAGTCCGACTGTTTCATCAGCAAGTTCAATTCCTTCATATAATTTTTGAGCAATCTGCATCGTTTTTCTTGCGTTAAACCCTAATTTATTAGAAGCATCTTGTTGAAGAGTACTCGTAATAAAAGGTGGCTTGGATTGTTTTTGTTTCTTCTTTTTATCAACACTTTCAATTTTAAAAGAATTTGATAATTTTGCTAAAATCTCATTTGCTTCAATCTCGGTTTTAATCTCAATATCTTTATGATTATATTGAAACATCTCGGCTTCAAAAGATGGGAATATTCCCGTAATCGTCCAATATTCTTCCGCTTTAAACGCTTCTATTTCTCGTTCTCGGTCAACAATCAATTTTAAGGCAACAGATTGTACTCTTCCCGCACTCGTTCCTCCTGTTTTTGATTGAATTAATTTACTTAAACGAAAACCAATAATCCGGTCTAAAATTCTTCTCGTTTCTTGGCTATTTACTAAATTCTTATCAATCTTACGAGTATGCTTAAAAGCATTAACCACGGTATCCTTGGTGATTTCATTAAACACAACCCGATCATAGTCGTCTTCTTTTAATCCTAACGTGTCATAAAGATGCCAAGAAATAGCCTCTCCCTCACGGTCTGGGTCGGTTGCAAGATAAACATGTTCTGCTTTTTTAGCTTCTTTTTTTAGTTCATTAATAACAGAGGACTTCCCTTTCATTGGGACATAATCTGGTTTAAAGTCATTTTCAATATCGACACCAAACCCATATTTTCCCTTCGTTGATAAATCACGGACGTGTCCTTTCGAAGACAAAACCTTATAATTCCCACCGAGATATTTCTCAATTGGCTTTGTTTTACTTGGTGACTCCACAATGACTAGACTTTTAGGCATAATCCACTTCCTTTTTTCCTATTTATAACTTATACACTATAATGAACAGTTTGTCAAATAAAATTTATCTTGTTTTCCATCCTTTTTTTACCATTTTTCCTTTTTTACATTTCTTTTTAAAAAAAGCTGCATAAAAGAAAAACAGTTCGCTATTTTCCGCATTTACTTCCCCAAATATCTAATAGTTCCTGATTACGATAAATGTAGAGTAATTCACATCGATTAGAGCAATCATGGCATTCTTTTCCCTGTGTTTTAAAAGCGACATCTGAAAGATTTAGAGTATATTCTTCTTTTCTTGGATTTTTAGAAGATAAAATAGCTACTCCTATAGCACCCATCAAGTGTCCATTCGGATCAACTAACACATCCTCTTTTAAAACCTCTTTAAAATATTTTAAGACTCCCTCATTTTTAGAAACTCCTCCCTGAAAGATAATCGGAGCTTCTAATTTTTTTCCTTTACAAACATTATTTAGATAATTTAAAACAACAGACTTACAAAGTCCTGCAACAATATCTTCCTTAGGATACCCTATTTGAGCTTTATGTACAAGGTCAGATTCGGCAAATACCGTACAACGAGCCGCAATATTAGTAGGATTTTGACTGGTAAGGGCAAGAGCACCAAAATCTTTTACATCCATTCCCAATCTTTTCGCTTGACTAGATAAGAAGGCACCGGTTCCTGCTGCACAAAGGGTATTCATCGCATAATCCCGAATCATATGGTTTTGAATTTGAATCACCTTAGAATCTTGGCCACCAATTTCTAGAATGGTTTTTACCTCAGGATGATAAGTCATAGTAGCAACAGCATGGGCCGTAATCTCATTTTTAATGACATTCGCACCGAGTAGAAGACCAATTAATTTTCTAGCGCTGCCGGTTGTTCCAATTCCATGTAAATGGTATCCATCAGGAATTTTTAACTCGCTTAAAACCTCCTTTACCGCATTAATTGGGTTTCCTTTTGTCTCTAAATAACAAGAGTCCAATACTTGATAATATTCATCAATAATCGCACCCTTTGTTGAAATAGAACCAATATCAATTCCTAAATAACAGTCTTTCATTCTTTCCTCATTTCTAACATATCACAGAAAGCCTCCATTCTTGTCAAGAATCCCACTTTAGAAGTATGCATATCCATACTTAAAAAAAGAACGGGAACATCATGCTCTTCTGCTACTTTTTCAATTAGCGGCATCGCGCCAATTTCCGGAGTACAAAAAGAAGATTTGATATGAATAATACCATCATACCCCTCTTCACAAAGTTCTTTCGTGTGATAAATATTATCCAAAGCATCGGCTCCCATGCGATATTTCACAAAAAAGTTTTTCAAATATTTTCGCACTTTTCTCTTTTTTTGAAAAAGAAGATAAGTAACATTGGTATATCGCTTCACTTCAAATCCATAAGAATTTAAAAGTTTTTCAATCTCTTCATTCGCCGCTGGTTCCATCAATGTATAAAGTTCTCCAATTAAGCCAACACGAATTCTTTTTTCTGGTATTTGAAGAGGAAGAGAAGTCATTTTCTTTTTATATTTTCGATAAGTCTTTTTTAAATCTCTTAGTCCTTTTACTTTCGAGAATGCAATAAGCATTTCTTTTCTTACTTTATCAAAAGAACCAACTTCGGATTCATAACATCGATTCATCCTGATATAATCATCCATCTTATCCATATAGAAAACCATCTTTTTAGTAATAATAAGAGATTTTAAAAAATGTCTTTTTTTGATTTTGATAGGATATTTCTTTAGTTCTTGATAGGAAATTCTTTTTCCCCCACTTACTAAATTTAAAACCGTACAAGAATATCCTAAATCCTTTAAAATTTTCTCTTGTAATTCATGATAATAGCCATACCGACATCCCCCACCCATTTGAAGGAGGATATTCGCGCCATCCTCTACACTTTCTATCATCGTTCCCAAGGTGTATTTAAAAGGCGTACAAACAAAATCTGGGCTATATTTACTCCCTAGCTCTATAGTGTTGGAAGTAATTTCTCGTGGCTTTACAATTTCATTTTCTAGTATATGAGTCAATAAATAATAAATGGGAACACTATAACTACCCATTTGCGGATAACTAACTTTGTTCAAGAAGATCTACAAAACTTTCTACCCTTGTCTCTAATCCAGTAAAAGAAGAAAGATTATCTATTACTAAATTAAGATATGGTTTGTTTATTTTTCGAATGACTAACTCATGTACTAGAGAATCTAACCCACAAGGAAAAGTAGATAAAAAAACAATGCCATCCACATTCTCGCAAAGAGGAATAGACCCAATACTATCTTTACTATATTTCCAATATAGTTTTTTAGAAAGAGTAGAAGCTAAAGGATTGGTATCCTCTGATAAAAAGTAATCACTATATAAAATAGTAATGTTATTTTCTTTTAATAGTTTTAAAAGTTCTGAACCAATAAACGCATCATGAACATTATAGGCATGGGAAACAATTAAGACTTTCTTTTGTTTTTCTTTTAAAAGTTCCAACTGTTTTTGATTTCTAATTTTTTTCTTTTCCTTTTCCTTTTCTAAGGCAATCTCATAAGCTTTTAAAATTTGGATACCCGGAATCGATAAAGAAGAACCTATTTCTAAAGCAGCATCTAATAAATCATTTTGATTATCCATATTATAGTTTAAAATAGGTGTTTTAAAATAATGCTTCGCTAAATCATAGAAAGATAAAAAATTGGTACAGGTCTGATTGGTATCATCAAAGCGATCAATTCTAGGTACCAATAAATAATCGCATTTTCCTTCTAAATAATCTAGATGTCCTAAATAAATTTTCATACTAAGACACATTTCATCCGGCGCTAAAAAAGATCCCCTATCTACCATTTCTTTCGTAGTAGGTGGACTAAAAAGAACGTTAATTCCACATTGTTGAAAAAAGGATTTCCAAAACTCCCCACCATCATAGTAAGGAATTGCTCTTGGAATACCTACTGTTACCTTGTCCACATTATCACCAATATACTATATGACAAAAAAAAGATGCTTATGCATCTTTACTAGTAACAGAATATAAGTAATAATTTTTCTCAACATCTTTCTTGAAGGTATAACTCATATGATATTTCTTTTGTTCTTCTGTTTCATCTAAATAGGTTTTTTCTATATCTTCTTCTACGAGAATGTCTTCTCCTTGATAACTTGCCTTAAAGTTAGAAGACTCTATAGAAGTAGCCATACCATACCCACTTCCTAACCAAATGTAGTAATCGCCAGACTTTACATAGCTTCGCTCATCATCAAAAAGTTTTGTTGGATTCGTAATACCATATTTTTTAGCAGTTGCTTCAATAGTAGTGATAGGAATGCCAATACATTCATCCATATCCAAGCAAATTTCATCATAATCAAGAGGAAGGGACTTTCTAGAATTCATGGTTGCATAATCCAAAATGAATAATTTGGTATACGTATCTAGTTGGTCAATTACACCATTCTCTCCAATAAATTCCCTATGAAGAAGTTGAAATTCATCATCATATCCTATCATCTCTTTTAGTTCTTTTACTACTTCTTCTTGGACAACCTTTGACTCTTCTTGTTGATTAGAGTTGCTACTAGAACTACTAGATTCTTCTTTATTACCTCGAATAAAATAGAAACCTACTATCCCTACTACACATATCACAAATAAAACAAGGAATGCAATCAAAACCTTATTTTTCTTTTGTTCCTTTTCCATTTCTATACTCCTTTCTATTTTTCATTATATCACTTATCACGATATCCTAAAATTTTTTTGTGTAAAATCCATTTTCAGTAGCAAACTAAAAAAAAAGGAGGTTAAAAAATGAATAAGCAGACCATAAAATGTGATGTCTTTGATTGTAAACATTGTAATTGTGATGACAAAGTATGCAATTTAAAAGAAATTAAAGTTTGTAATTGTGGACATGATGAAACAAAAGAAGCTACTATGTGCGCAAGTTACAAAACAAGATAAAAAAGAAATGCAATCATTTCTTTTTTTGATAACGTTAAATTTTAAGTAAGATGCACAACTTCTGTGCGTTTTCAAAAATAATCTACCCTTTTTTTGATAATTCTACGATAATCCTTATAAATAGTGACAAAACTAACCGTTTGTGGTATAATGTTATACTGTCGTAAAAAGGAGGAATCCTATGAAATTAAAAGAATTAACCAATGAAGAGTTTCAAACATTTACAGACAACTATACACTCTCTTCTGTTTTTCAAACACCAGAATATGCTATGGTTATGAATAAGCAAAATTATGATACTTTCTATTTAGGAATGGTAGATGATAATGGTTCTATTGTGGCCGCTTCTCTTATTCTAGTCGAATTATTAGGAAAATTTCAATATGCCTATGCCCCTCGTGGATATTTATTAGATTATCAAAACGAGGAATTAGTAAGAGAGTTTACAAAACAAGTAAAAAAATTTCTCGGCGCTAAAAATATTATGGCCATTAAAATCTGTCCTATGATTACAAGATCCATTGCGTATCATGATGGAAAAGAGAAAATTGTTGTTGACTCTTATGAAAAAACCTATGAAATGTTAAAGAAAATGCAATATTATCATCTAGGATATAACCATTTCTTCGAGGCTTTTAAGCCAAGATTTGAAGCGGTTATTGATTTAGACACCAATATTTCACAAATGTTTCAAAAGGTCAAAAAAGAATTTCGAACTAAGATCCGAATGAGTGATCGAAATGGTGTAAGAATTTATAGAGGTAATTTTGAAAATCTTTCTTTCTTCTATCAGATGACGAAAAATAAATATAAACGTAATCAACAATATTTTCAAGAGGTCTTAGACCAATATGGAAAAAGAAACATGGTCGATCTTTATTTCGCGTTACTAGATACCAAGCAGTTTCTTGTAAATGCTCAAAAAGAACTCCAAAGACAAAGTATTGAAAATAATAAAATTACAGAAATTATCTTCAAAAATCAAGGAAAAGCAAGTAATCGGTTAATTGCTAGAAAAATTGTTGAAGATAATAAACTAGCAGAGAGAAAAAAAGAATTAGTATATGCTACCAATCTACTTAATCGTCATCCCGAAGGAATTCTTCTTGCTTGTGCGATGATTGTCAAACAAAAAGAAGAAGCCTATCTTCTCATGGATGGATATGATAGCCAATATAAACGCTTAAATGCCAAACATTTGCTTATTTGGAAATTAATGGAAAAATACGCCAATGATGGATATAAAACCTTTAACTTAGGAGGAATTGCCAATCCTGCTAATTCAGGAACCTATCAAGGTCTTGATGAATTTCGATTAGGATTTGGTGCGGCAGCGAAAGAATACATAGGTGATTTGGAATATATCACCAATAGACCTCTTTACATGATGTACCGTAATATGGCTCCTTTTAGAAGTAAAAAGAAATCATAAAAAAAGATGCTTTTGATTAGCATCTTTTTTTATGACTGCTCACTGGAAGATTTCATTTCTTTTAAAGCTGCCGCCAACTCCGCTTTAAATTTTTTTTCTTCATCGTCCACAAAACCTAGATAATACACCTTTTCAATTTGATCGTGATTAAATAAGGCCGTTTGATCGCTAGATAAAAATCCCTCAGGATAAATACATCCTGCATAATCAAACATCTTGTTAGGATCATTAGTTGCCATAGAGCAAAATCCGGTAATCATAAGTCGCTTTGTTGCTCCCTTTAACATAACAACCGTTCCAATTGGTAAATATTTTTCTCCTACTTCATTCATATTTTTCACCCTTTCTATTTCGCAAAACCTTCTATTTTATTTTCTAATGTAAGTTGATTAAAAGGAATAACTGCTACCTTCTCACCTATTTGAGGCGCTAATTCACTTTGAATACAATTGACAACATCCGCTAGATGATTTTCAATTTCAAAATCCTCTTCAGAAGCAAAAGCATCATAATAAAGTCCTAAAGCAATCGCATCTCTTGGACAACAATAATCATCATTAATAGGTCCATAATAAACATATGTCATATCCCCTTTTGGAAATAACAAAAGAGGATATGTCTCTTTCATAAAATCCATTATCTCATCTAGTTCTTGACTAGACAAATCTTTTGGTTTTTTCGAAAAATAATAGCGAAATTTTTCTAATTGTTCTGGATTTAATGATTCTAAATGAACCTCATTAAGTAAAAAGAAATAAGGAGAAATAAGATCATACTCTTCATTTGGTTCTACTTTCAAAGGATGAATTTTTACTTCTGGAAATTTTTTTTCTAAGTCTTTTAATCCTAATAGTTCATACATTCTTTTTAAAAATAAATATTTGTAATTTTCTATTTCCTTCATCTTTCACACTCCTATTTCACAATAGCACTTAAATCATCTATCATTATATTAAAATATCCGCCATTTTTCAAATCCACATAAGGAATATAGTATTCTTTTCCCCAAGAACTGACAGTAAAACCATTTTTGTTCATTCCTGTGACAAAGATAGCATGTCCGCCACCCTCTCCCCACGTTCTAGTTGTCTGATTAAAAATGGAGTTGGCATTTTCCATATGAATTTCATTTCCTTTTGAAAAAATATTTAATTGAACAGCTTTTCCCTGTTGAATAGCATTTGATGTTGTATTTAAGATACTATTAAACTGTGCATCGGTTAAGTAGTTATTTGGTGGATTCGTAATAATATTGGTTGAAGACCAGTTTAATCCTTTTAATTTTAAATATTTTTCTAATATTTTGTTATTCGCTCCAGCAGAAGTGGACATATAAATCTGATTCTTCGTATCTAACATCTTTCTACCAAAGACATCTATAGTATCATCACAATAGAACGTATAAGAGTTTCCAAAAAAATTTTTCTTAAAAAGATTTCCACCATTCGCAACATCGTTAGCATATAAATACATATCTAATAATAACTCATTTGAATTTAACACTTTTTCTCCCGTTTGTGTAAATTTATACATAGGAAATCCAAAGGTTTCTTCAAAAAGAGTAGGATTATTAGCAAATTTATAAAAAATAGAGTTCGCCTTCGCTGCATAACTACAAGCACCGACATCATCGATACTAGAAAGAATAACAGAAGCTTGATCACTCGTAAAGCCACGAGAAACTAAACTATTTTTTAAATCAAAATATTCTTGTGTTGCAGCCTTTCTAAATCTAGGAATCGGAGTTCCTTTCTGTTTTGCTTCATTAACAAGCGCTTTTGCCTGATTGTAGGAATAATTGTATCCGTTATAAGAGTATTCGCAAAGACTACAAATTCCACCTTGATCTACCCCATAAGTATTTCCTTGGGTAGAAGCAACACCTTGAAAGAATTTTCCCAGTTGATCTAGGCTACCAGAACTTAAAGTTTTATAGTGTAGATAAGCATCTACAATTTGGGGATCTAAGGACTCTAGGTAAGCCCTTGCATTTCCATTACTAGTAATATATGGTCTTAAAGTACCACCCATATTTTGATAGGCACTACCAGTATCCGCAAATCTTCGTAAAGCTTGCTCAGAGTAGTTTTCTACACCACGTTGTTTTCCCCAATCATCTAATATTTTACAAACAGCGTCTAGGTTTACTTTCTGATCTTGTACTTCCTTTCTAATAGCAGGATTTATCGCGGCTGCAGGAACATCTTCTAGAAGTTCTCCTTCAAGATGGGGTATATTCAAATTTGGCTGAAGGCTTTCTAACCATTCGTTTGGAGCAATATCTGTAAAAGCGTTTAATCGCTTTGGATCCAAGTTTCCAAGAATTTTTACTTTTGAAGCATCATCCATCCCACTCAACATCTGGCGAATGTCAGCATCTGATAATTTTCCTAACTGTTGAGCAATTACATCATCTGCTTGGGAACTCGAATCTCCTAAAGCTTCTAAAGTTTTATGAATAGCTCGGTTGCTTGTTGAAAATTCTATACCTTCTCCAGCAACAGAGGAAAGAGAAGCAATCGCGGCTTGTGTCGCAACAGCCTGCCAACCACCAGCATCCTCCCATGCCTGTGACCAATTCTTATCTTCTGCTATCATGGACATCGCTGTTTGGAATGGTACTTCTGCTACTCCTGTTCCCGTATCGAGAGAAACCCGAATGGCAGAACGCGCTAATCGTTGAGCAGTTTGATTCTGAAGTTGACCAGTCACTTTAGAAAATTGACCAGCTCCAATTTTGCTACCAACATACCATTGTAGTCCTTCCCAACCACCTTTTACCGTTCCTACAAGAAGTCCTTTAGCAGTACTAGATTCTTTTAATCCTTCAAAAGTAAAGGATTGATCCCCATAGGATACTTGATATTCTCCATTGCCTAAAGAAGTTACTTCTAAAGGGACTACTTCTGTTTTTCCATCTTCTAAAGTAAAAGGAAAGTCAATAGAGGATTTTTCTCCTTCTTTTAAAGTTTCTAACTCTTGATATTTTTCATAAGATATCTGAATATTGGTTTCTTCTCCCTGGTTAGAAATGCTAAAACTATTCTTATTCCATTCTTCATCTGTATATTTTCCAACACCAGCTACTGCAGCAGTGGCTGCCAATGAGCCAGCAGAAATGGTAGAAGTTGCAGCTGTTGTAGTGGCCGCTGCTCCTCCTGCTGCTACACCACCTGCTCCAAGAGTAACGATTGTAATAGCAATAATTCCAGCAACATAACCAATTCCAGAGATAACCTCACAACCAAGACCATTCGATTTAAAAGGTCCATAAGCATATTGATCTAGTGTCTTTCCAACTGCGGTATTATAAAAGGATTCAAAAAGTTTATTATTCCATTGATAAGCAACTAGTCCTTTCGTTTCTTGCCATAAGGCTTTTGTCACCTCGAAATCCCAATTACCTGTAATCACTCCGGAAACTAAGTCAAATAAGCCTGTAGGGATAGTATCTATAACCGTTGCTAATAACAAAACAGCATCTCCTAAGGCTTCTACTAGTCCTATTAATCCTTTTACAAGACTAATAGCACCATTGGCAATGGATGCTCCTGTATGGATTAAGGTTGCTCCCGTCCAATCGATTAATTTACTGGCTCCTCCCATGACAGTAGTACCTACTTCTGTTAGGACTGCTCCTGTCTTAGTTAAAGTTTTTTCTCCTGCTTTTATTGCACTTTGAATTTTTTCGCCAGCCCACTTTTTCGCAGTAGATGCCGTTTCTTTTACACCATTCATAACAGAGGTTACTTTTTTGGCAATATTGGCACCCGTTTCTTTCATACTATTCCAAGCATTTTTAAAAAAACTAACAACTCCATTTGCTTCTTCTTTTTCACCTAGTGCTTCCTCTTCTGTCATGATTTCTACTTTTGCACTTTCTATATTTTCAACAGAAGCGGAATCTAGTTTCGTATTATTAGGAGATACTGTTATGGAATTTCTTTTTGTTTGATATGTTCCCGTAGGTTGAAACGCTAAAGTTCCCATTGTCCACTCTCCTATTCTGTTACCATTATATCAATTTCTATTCCAAGTGGCAATAAAAAAGGAATGATTTTTTTTCATTCCTTTTTCCTTAACAGTTTCCTTATTTAATAATTTCAGAAATGTTACCAGAACCAACTGTTCTACCACCTTCACGAATTGAGAACTTCGTTCCGTTTTCGATAGCGATTGGAGCAATTAATTCAACAGTCATTTCAACATTATCTCCAGGCATTACCATTTCAACGCCTTCTGGTAATTCAATAACACCAGTTACGTCAGTAGTTCTGAAATAGAATTGTGGGCGATAATTTGAGAAGAATGGAGTATGACGTCCACCTTCTTCTTTGCTTAAAACATAAACTTGTGCTTTAAACTTCGTATGAGGTGTAACAGTTCCTGGTTTAGCAAGAACTTGACCACGTTCAACTTCTTCACGAGCAATACCACGAAGTAATACTCCGGCATTATCTCCTGATTCAGCAAAGTCTAATTGTTTACGGAACATTTCAATTCCAGTAACAACAGTCTTCTTAGTTTCTTTTAATCCAACGATTTCAACTTCGTCATTAAGTTTTAATTGTCCACGTTCAACACGTCCTGTAACAACAGTTCCACGTCCAGTGATTGTGAATACGTCTTCAATTGGCATTAAGAATGGTTTATCAGTATCTCTTACTGGAGTTTCAATCCATGTATCAACAGCATCCATTAAATCAAGGATTCCTTGTTCATATTTTGGATCTCCTTCAAGAGCTTTTAATGCAGATCCACGAATGATTGGCGTGTTATCTCCATCATATCCGTATTCGTTTAATAATTCACGAATTTCCATTTCAACTAAATCTAATAACTCTTCATCATCAACCATATCACATTTGTTCATGAAGACAACCATACGAGGTACTCCAACTTGACGTGATAATAAGATGTGCTCACGAGTTTGAGCCATAGGTCCATCAGTTGCAGCAATAACTAGAATAGCTCCATCCATTTGAGCTGCACCAGTAATCATGTTCTTTACATAGTCAGCATGTCCAGGACAGTCAACGTGTGCATAGTGTCTATTCTTTGTTTGATACTCAACGTGAGCAGTGTTAATAGTAATTCCACGTTCTCTTTCCTCTGGTGCTTTATCGATATTAGCATAATCTACATATTCAGCTAATCCTTGTTTTGCTAATACTTGAGTAATAGCAGCTGTTAAAGTTGTTTTACCATGATCTACGTGTCCAATTGTACCAATGTTAACATGTGGTTTAGAACGATCAAATTTTTCTTTTGCCATATTAATATTTCCTCCTTTATTTACATACAACAATATTATATATGATTGTTTTTAAAAATTCAATAGTTTTTTTGATTTTAGAGGGGAAACTAGTCTCCTAGTTTCCGCCATTTTTCTTAATAATTTCTTCAGCAATATTTCTTGGAACTTCTTCATAATGATCAAATTCCATCGTGAAGTTTCCACGTCCTTGTGTATTAGAACGTAAGCTAGTTGCATAACCAAACATCTCAGAAAGTGGTACCATTGCATCAATAGCAAGGGCATTACCACGAGACTCTTGACCTAGTGGACGTCCACGACGAGAAGTAATATCTCCCATAACGTTTCCTAAGTATTCATCTGGTACAATCACTTGTACTTTCATGATTGGTTCAAGTAATACTGGCTTACATTTATTCTTTGCTTCTTTTAAAGCTAGAGAAGCAGCGACTTTGAAAGCCATTTCTGATGAGTCTACCTCATGGTAAGAACCATCAAATAACGTTGCCTTAACGTCTACCATTGGGTATCCTGCAAGAACTCCTGTTTTTAAGGCATCTTGTAATCCTTTATCGGTTACTGGGATATATTCACGAGGAACAACACCACCAACAACCGCATCAACAAATTCATAACCCTTATCTGGATTTGGTTCAAAGTGAATCCAAACGTGACCATATTGTCCACGTCCACCAGATTGTTTAATATACTTACCTTCACAATCAGCAGCTTGGGTAATGGTTTCACGATAAGATACTTGTGGTTGACCAATATTAGCTTCTACATTGAATTCCCGTTTCATTCTATCAACAATGATATCTAGGTGTAACTCACCCATACCAGCAATGATGGTTTGACCAGTTTCTTGATCCGTAGACGCTCTAAATGTTGGGTCCTCTTCAGATAATTTCTGAAGAGCAATTGCCATCTTATCTTGATCAGCTTTTGATTTTGGTTCCACAGCAAGTTGAATAACTGGTTCTGGGAATTCCATAGATTCTAGAATACATGGATGTTTTTCATCACATAACGTATCTCCTGTTGTCGTATTCTTTAAACCAACAGCAGCTCCAATGTCTCCTGTCCAAACTTCTTGAATCTCAGCACGATGGTTAGCGTGCATCAATAATAGACGACCAATTCTTTCTTTTTCATTCTTTGTTGCATTTAATACATAAGATCCACTACTTAAATGTCCAGAATAAACTCTAAAGAATGTTAAACGTCCAACGAATGGGTCTGTCATAATCTTAAATGCTAAAGCACTAAATGGTTCAGAATCTTTTGGATGTCTTTCAATCTCATTACCATTTAAGTCTACACCTTTTACAGATTCAATATCTGTTGGAGCTGGTAGGTAATCAACAACAGCATCAAGAGCAAGTTTTACACCCATATTACCAAGAGCCGTTCCGCATAATACTGGGAAGAATTTAACCTCAAGAGTTCCTTTACGAATTGCACGTTTGATTAACTCAACAGATACTTCTTCTCCCTCTAAGTATTTCTCCATTAATTCATCATCGAACTCAGCAACAGCCTCAATTAATTCTGTTCTCTTTTGTTCTACGATATCCTTTAAATTATCAGGAATATCAATAATCTTTGGTTCTTCTGCTTGTTCTCCATCATATTGGTAAGCAGTGCGAGTAATAAGATCAACAATTCCGTTAAATTCGTTTTCTGCTCCGATTGGCCATTCAATAGGTTTTGCATTTACCCCTAAACGGCTATCAATCGTAGATAAACTATATTCAAAGTTAGCTCCCATTTTATCCATCTTATTACAGAAGAACATTCTTGGAACTTTGAATTCTGTTGCTTGTCTCCAAACGGTTTCTGTTTGTGGTTCTACTCCGGCTTGAGAGTCAAGCAAGGCAATAGCACCATCTAGTACACGAAGAGATCTAGATACTTCAACAGTAAAGTCTACGTGTCCTGGAGTATCGATAATATTTAAACGATGTCCCTTCCAGTAAGCAGTCGTAGCAGCTGAAGTAATCGTTATACCACGTTCTTGTTCCTGAGCCATCCAGTCCATTTGAGATTCTCCATCATGAGTTTCTCCAATTTTATGGATTTTTCCAGTATGGAATAATACACGTTCCGTGAAAGTTGTCTTTCCGGCATCGATATGGGCCATGATTCCAAGGTTACGGGTATTCTCTAAACTATATTCACGAGCCATACTTTTCTTTCCTTTCTACAAAATAATTACCAACGATAATGTGCAAATGCTTTATTAGCTTCTGCCATTCTGTGGGTATCTTCCCGTTTTTTAACGGCTGCTCCTACACCATTAGAAGCATCAATGATTTCATTAGCAAGATTCTCAGACATAGAATGTCCTCCTCTTAATCTTGCATATTGTACTAACCAACGAAGCGCTAAAGCTTGACTACGGTCTGCTTTTACTTCAATTGGTACTTGGTAGTTAGCACCACCAACACGTCTAGATTTTACTTCTAGAGCTGGCTTAATGTTTTCCATAGCTTTTGCGAAAACTTCCATAGGATCTTGACCAGTCTTTTCTTTTACTTCGTCAAAGGCATCATATAGAATTCTTTGTGCTACACCTTTTTTACCATCTTTCATCAAACTGTTAATCAATTTCATAACTAACTTTGAATTATAGATTGGATCTGCTAATACGTCTCTTTTAACAGCACGTCTTTTACGCATAATTTTCCTCCTTTACTGATTTTATTTACTAGCTTTTGGTTTTTTAGCGCCGTATTTAGAACGTCCTTGACGACGATTCTCAACACCAGCAGTATCTAGGGTACCACGAATGATGTGATAACGAACACCGATTAGGTCCTTAACACGTCCACCACGAATCATAACCACACTGTGCTCCTGTAAGTTATGTCCTTCTCCTGGAATATAAGCCGTAACTTCCATTCCATTACTTAATCTAACACGGGCATATTTACGTAATGCTGAGTTTGGTTTCTTTGGTGTCATAGTACCAACACGAGTACATACTCCACGCATTTGTGGAGAGTTTTGAGCAGTTTGTTTTTTATCTTTGCTGTTATATCCAATATTTAAAACTGGTGATTTACTCTTTCTCGTTTTCTTAGTTCTGTTCTTTCTAACTAACTGATTAATTGTTGGCATAAGTTCTCCTTTCTTTACACACGTCCAGGTGTTTCATTTTTACCTTAATTAAAAATTTGCCAAGGCAAATTCCATCAAAACGCATAAATAATATAACATGTTAAATACCGTTTGTCAATCATTTTTATGACACTTTTTTCATTCTTTTAAAATGCGTAAATTAACATAAAAATATCTTTCTAATAAAAAAAAGAAGAAAAGTTTTTTTACCATGCTTTCTTCTTTTAAAACTCTACTTTCTCTGCTCCAAAAGTAAAATCAGATTGATAAGTATTTTTAAAGTCATAAATCAAATAAACAGACACGAGAAAAACAATTAATAAAATAATAAAATATCTTGTAAAGGAATTTGTTCCCCCGCTCATAAAACCACTCCTAAAATAGCAATTTATCCTCTATTTCTTCTTTAAATTGATATAACTTAGCTGGTCTTCCAGTCATCCCTGGCGCTCTATCACCGGTCTCCTCAATTAAATCAGCTTTTACAAATTTCTTTCGAAAATTACGGCGATCTAAATCATGACCTAATACTTGTTCATACATTTTCTGAATCTCGGGAAGCGTAAAATCACTTGGAAAAATCTTCTTAAGAGCCGAACTACGTCTAATTTTCATTTTCAAAGTTTCAATAGCTAATTGAATCACTTCCAAATGATCATATCCAATCTTTGGTAAATTATCAATCTCAAACCATTCCCTATTTTCATCCGTTGTTGCCTGTTGAAGAAGAACTCTTCTTTCATCAACAATACTAATAAAAGAAACCCCAATAACCCTTTTGGATGGATTTCTATCAATCGCACTAAACGTATGACATTGTTCATATTCTAAATTGGATAGGCCTAACTTTTCAGATACAAAATCTTCTATAGTCTCCTCTAAAGTATTTTCTTTACCAACCATATTTCCTGGTAAAATCCAATATCCCTTATAAGGTTCCGTTTTTTTTCGCAGTAATAAAATTTTAAATTTTCCATCTACTATAGTAAATATGTTTACTAAGGCTTCTATATTCATACCTAATCTTCCTTACAGACATCATTATATAAGAAAGACACTGGATTGTCAAATCTTGTCCTTGAAACACAAACTAAGAAGAAAGTTTCTTTCGAACGTAATGAACTAGCGAATCATAGTTTTCTCCTAGGACCTCTTTATGAAACCAAAGACCTAAAGAATCGTCCTTCGTAGCTAAGAAAAAAGCATTTTTTTTAAATTTATGCGTCGTAATATCTTTCCAACGATAAGAAACTTTAAAAGAAGCAAACTTAGATTCAATTTTTTCATCATCTAAGTAGATGTGATAGTCCCCATAAGCTTTTGAGGTCTTCTTATCATTCCTTTTTAACTTAAAAAAAAGGAAGAGTTTGGTCGTTAAAAAAAGTAAAAGAAGTAAAACAAGAAGATAGATGACAAATCCTAACCATAAAATTTTCTTATCTGTCTCTGGTGATTGAAAAGGATAATACGTCACATAAAAGAAAAAGCAAATTCCAAAAATAAGAAAAATTAAATTTGTTTTTTGTCTTTTCTTTTCTAGACTTTTCTTTAAATCTTCTCTTGTCCAAGTACATTCTATTTTCATATTTCATCCTCTATTACTATTGTAATGTCCCCTCTTTTTTTTGTCAATAAAAAAGAAGCATTCTACTTCTTTATTATTTTTTTCAAAAATTCTCCTGTATAACTTTCTTTTACTTTCATAACTTGTTCAGGAGTACCTGCGGCAACTAAGGTACCACCTAAGTCTCCCCCTTCTGGACCTAAATCAATGATATAATCTGCTACTTTAATGACATCTAGATTATGTTCAATGACAATAACGGTATCGCCATTATCTACAATACGCTCTAAAATAACCAAAAGTTTCTTAATATCATCCATATGTAATCCTGTTGTCGGTTCATCTAGGATAAAAACACTTTTACCTGTTGGCTTCTTTTGAAGTTCTTTCGCAAGTTTTACTCTTCCTGCTTCTCCACCACTTAAAGTAGGTGCACTTTGTCCTAATTTGACATAAGAAAGACCTACATCACAAAGCATCTGTAATTTAGAACGAATCTTAGGAAAATTTTCAAAGAATTCTAAAGCTTCTTCCACACGCATCTCTAAAACATCATAGATATTTTTTCCTTTAAACTTAATTTGTAGAGTTTCACTATTATAGCGAGTTCCACCACAAACTTCACAAGGTACATAAACATCCGGTAAGAAGTGCATCTCAATTCGCTTAACACCATCTCCCCAACAGGCCTCACATCTTCCGCCTTTAACGTTAAAGGAGAATCTACTTTTATCATATCCCCGCATCTTGGCTTCTTTGGTCTCCGCAAAAACATCACGAATATCATCGAATACTCCGGTATAAGTTGCTGGATTACTACGAGGCGTTCTACCAATAGGAGCCTGACTAATATTTACTACCTTATCCACATACTCTAGCCCTTTTACACTTTTATAAGCGCCTGGCTTTTCTTTTCCATGATAAACACTATTAAATAACAAGCGATAAAGGATTTGATCAACAAGCGTACTTTTTCCACTTCCAGAGACTCCTGTTACACAAGTAAATGTTCCAAGTGGAAATTTGACATTCAAGTTCTTTAGATTATTCTCTTTAGCCCCTTTAATCTCAATATACTTACCGTTTCCTTTTCGTCTTTTAGAAGGGACTTCTATTTTTTCTACTCCGGATAAGTATCTACCCGTAATACTATTTTTATTTTTCATGACCTCTTGTGGGGTTCCTGCTGCTACAACCTCTCCCCCATGAAGACCAGCTCCAGGACCAATATCTACTAGATAATCACTTGCTAACATAGTATCCGTATCATGCTCTACCACAATTAAGGTATTACCTAAATCCCGCATCTCTAAAAGGGATTTAATGAGACGGTCATTATCTCTTTGATGAAGTCCAATACTAGGTTCATCTAAAACATATAGGACTCCTGTTAAATGAGAACCAATCTGGGTCGCTAAACGAATACGTTGGGCCTCCCCACCACTTAAAGTTCCCGCACTTCTACTAAGCGTTAAATAGTCAATTCCTACATTGATTAAGAAATGCAAACGATCTTTAATCTCTTTAATGATAAGACGAGAAATCTCTTCTTGCTCTTTCGTTAATTTTAAATTCAAGAAAAATTGATACATATCCCTGACGCTCATCTGGGTAAGTTCATAAATATTTTTCTTTCCTACTTTTACCGCTAAAACAAAATCATCTAATCTAGAACCATGACAAGTTGGACATTCTAGCTCCGTCATATATTGTTCAATCCAATCCCGAATCCAATTACTTTTCGTCTCGATATAACGTCTTTCTAGATTATTAATAACCCCTTCAAAATAATCTTTCGTCTTTCTCGTGTTTCCATTATTGGAAACATAATGGAAATCAAGAGCCTCATCACTTCCATAAAGGATGAGATTTAATTCTTTTTCGGTTAATTTTTCAACCGGTTTACTTAAGTCGATTTGATAATGTTTGGCTAAAGCTAAAAGTTGTGTTCTATTAATAGAAGCATCTAGGTTATAAGGCACAATCGCCCCTTCTAGAATACTTTTCTTGCGGTCAGGAATTACTAGGTCAACATCAATTTTTAATTTAATTCCAAGGCCATTACAATCTTTACAAGCACCATAAGGGGCATTAAAAGAAAACATTCTTGGCTCTAATTCAGGAATCGAAAAATCACATTCTGGGCAAGCATACTGCTCACTCATTAAAATTTCTTCTCCTCCTACCACATCAATGACTACTTTCCCGTTGGATTCTTTAGAAGCTGTTTCAATTGCTTCATAAAGACGACTACGAATTTCTTCTTTCATAATAAGACGGTCAACAATAATTTCAACAGAGTGTTTTTTATTTTTATCTAAAGTAATTTCTTCGGATAAATCATATTCTTCCCCATCAATGCGGACTCTAGCATATCCATCTTTTCGAAGATTATCTAACAGGTCTTTTTGGGTACCTTTCTCTCCATAAACAACAGGACTTAACACCCGAATTTTCGTTCCTAGTGGCAATTTTAGAATTTGATTCGTCATTTCTTCGATACTTTGACTAGTAATGGGTTTTCCATGCGTAGGACAATAAGGAACACCAATTCTAGCATATAAAAGTCTTAAATAATCATAAATTTCCGTTACCGTTCCAACCGTACTTCTAGGATTTTTATTGGTTGTTTTTTGATCAATACTAATGGCTGGACTAAGACCTTCAATTAAATCGACATCTGGTTTTTCCGTCCCCCCTAAAAATTGTCTAGCATAAGCACTTAAAGATTCCACATAGCGTCTTTGTCCCTCTGCATAAATCGTATCAAAAGCAAGACTACTCTTCCCACTTCCGGATACTCCTGTCATGACAATCAATTTATTTTTAGGAAGTTCAATATTAATGTTTTTTAAATTGTTTTCCCTCGCACCTTTTACAATAATCTTATCCATAATTCACCTCAAATAAGCCATTTTGCCATTCCCTAATAGTATACAAGAAATACATTTGTTCGTCAATATTTATTTAAAAAAACATCTGTGTTTTTGACACAAATGTTTAAAACCGATGATTACCTCCCATAAAAGGGTTTTGATTCATAGGTCTTGCCATAGAGGAATTCATAGGTTGATTCTGAAAACCTCGCATTCCTAAATTTTGATTCGCAGCAGGATTGTCAAAAGAAGTAGGCATTTTTGGTGCCTCAGGAGTAGGAGTATTGCCGTGAGACTGCTTCATAGGTACAGAAACAGGGACACCATTCGTTCCACCAGAAACATTATTGGCTTGGTAGGTAACTGTTTTTGCTGCCTCTTTTTGTTCCTTAGCAATACGTTCCTGTTCTTTTTTCTCCTGTTCTTGATTCATCGCTAGCCTAGCTAACTCATTTCCTGTTTTGACGTAATCCTGTCTTGTTTCCCAATGATCTTCTATCATTCCATCCACTCTCCCTTAGTAAAGCAATAATCTTGGTAAGAACAATTCAAAGTAGAGAAAGTGTACTTATATTTTTTAACTGCTTCTTTATTGGAATTAGCGTAAGTCGCCAAAAGAGTATTTAATTCTTTTTGATAATCATTACTTGTTAAAGTTCCACTAGTAAGAGTATTCGTCATAGCAGCATCACTATAAATAGTGTACTGTTTATTACTAGCATTTACCATAGCAAAGGCAACATAATAATTGACATCAATGACCGTATTATTTTGTGTTCCACTAGCTTCATAGGCAGATATCACATCATAGTAAAGAACATTTCCCGTTTGGTTACCACTACAATTTCCATAGTAGATATATCGATTATTTTTAGCATCATATACCCAAGTACCAACATAAGTTGTTTTCGTATTCGTACTTGGAACAACAAAGGTAGCATTTTTATACTTCGTATCACGAGTATAAAGATTATTAATACGAGTACTGATATAAGCTGCACTGAAAGTTTTTTGATGGGCCGTATCGCTACAATACTTTCCTGCTGTATATCTACCTTTATAATCCTCATAGAAAACTTCTGGAATATTTAAAAAAGCATTGTATAAAATATCATTGTTTGCTAAATCAGACATGGTAATTTTATCTTTCGCATAATACGTTGCTTTTTGATAAGGACTATTCCGCATAATTGGATAAGTAAAATTGGCAAGAATTTTACTATTCAAAGTAATTGTCTCTAAAGGTTGTTCGTTAGAATTCGTATTCGTATTGGTATCTAAAGGTTTATGATTAGAATCTCTTCCCATGTTGAGGACAAAATTATAAATTTTTCCCCCACCAAAAATACCAACAGTAATAACGATAAGAGCAATTACCAAAATAACAATGGTTGACTTTCCAACTTTTTCATCTTCTGATTTTGGCAATTCAAATTTTTTCTCCAAAGAACCAGAATGAGGAAGTACGCGTTCTTTCCGATTAATTTGATTGATATCTTCGATTCCAGAATCATTATAACTTTCAAATTTTACTTTAGACTTAACAGTCGGAGTAGCCTCTTCTAAATCTATCTTTTCTTTTTTATGTCCTTTTTCTAGCGTTTCTTGTTTTTTTCTCTCTTCTTTTTTTCTTTCTTCTTCGATAATTCTTTGAACTTCTAAAGGATCTGCTTCCTTTTTCATTTCTTTTTTGACTTCTTCTTTCGCCTCTTCTTTAATCTCCTCTAGGAGTTCTGCCATAATTTCTTCTTTTAAGCGCGCTTTTAACTCTTCTTCTGTTTCATTGCTTTTACTTTTTTTCTCTTCCATAACTTCCTCCTATATTAGTGATTTTCGGGTATAAACTTCTACTCTAGGGTCTATTGAAAGAAAAACTTCATCATCCTTCATACATTTAATAAATCCTAAGCCTTTGATGACAATATCTTCTTTGGCGTGTACAACAACTTTCCGGCTTGGAAAAGGAAAATCCGTCTTCTTTTTTTTGCGGTTTACTTCTAGTTGATTCGATAGATAAAAAACAAAATTATTTTCATGAATACAATCCATTTTAAGAAAAGAATCTATCACAAAACTTTGAGCTTCCTTCACTTGATAAGAGCGTGGTCTTATTCTTGTTAAAGGTACCATTTTCTTAAAAGTTTTCTCATCCACAATAGATAAGATACTTCCCTCTTCTAAAATTCCTGGCGTATCAATCAAAGTAAGATTGGAATCTAGGTCAATACGAATATTTCGAATCGTTGTACTAGGAAGCATACTAGTCGTAATCTCTGGAATTTTTTTTGTATAATCTTTTAAAATGCGATTAATCATAGAAGACTTCCCAGCATTAGTATACCCAATTACATATACTTCTTTAGAAGTTTTATATCGACTAATTAAATCCATTAATTCATCAAAATGCCAATTTTTCTTTGTACTAATAATAACCGTATCTACAATTTGTTCTGAAAGTTCTTGAAAATATTTTCTCAATTTTTCTTCATAAAGAGAAGTAGGAAGTAAATCCCTTTTCGTTAACACAAGTAAAATTGGATTTTTTAAAATAGAGGTTAGTTCCTTTAAATTTTGAGGAATTTGAAAAAGATCAACAACTAAAAGAACCAAATGGTAAGTAGAACCAATCTCACGAATAATTGGAAGAAATTCTTGATTATCCTTTTCTAGTTTACGGTATTCATTATAATTTTTAATACGAAAACATCGCTCACAAAATGGACTTTCCAAAGATTTTGTATATCCTTCTTTTTTCGCATCTTCGTTTTGTAACAAAGCTCCGCAACCATGACAACTATTCATAATACCTACCTTTTGTAAATAAGTCCTTATCGCGCAACTTCTTTAAAACATGTTTCTCATAACGACGTTTTATCCAAGCTAAAGGATACTCTCTTTTGGCAATTCGATTGATTAAAACTGTTGTAATCTCTGCAATATTTCCGCAGGCAATATCATCAATCATAGAATCTCCAATAATGGCAACCTCACTAAAATTATATTTGTACATTTCAATAACGGATAACAGTTTTGCCGTTGAAGGTTTTTTCGCATACGCACAACAATCTACTTGTAATCCCTCCATAAATGGCTTAGCCCGTACTTTAGGGCTATTCGTAAAAATAATAATTTTAAAACCTTTTTCTTTCAATTCTTGAAATAATTTTTTTAATTTTTCATTAGGTGTTTTCTCTTTTAGAGGCGCAAGAGTATTATCTAAATCAAATAACAAGCACTTAATTCCTCTAGAGAGTAAACTATCATAGTTGATTGAATAGATACTTTTTTGATAGATATCTGGTACATATTTTTCCATAAGCACCTCTCCTTATGTTATATAGTCATTTTATCATAAGTTCTCTTTTTTATCAATTATTCTTACAAAAAAAGAGAAACTAATTCCTTTCGTTCCTCTTACTTTTTTAATCGAAGTATCGATAACTATAAAATTTTTCTTTCAAGAAATGAAATGGATGTAAGATTTTCGCTATTCCAGCATTTTTTACAAAGAATTAGTATCAAATTTTGTCTTCAAAGAAACACTCCATAAAATTTGATCCTCTTCTTCTATTCGACTCACTTCTTTTGGATTTTCTACCCTACTTAGATAATCTAAAACCTCCCCTGCCTCGTTTCCATTTAATTGACCTAAAGCATCTAAGACATACGCCCAAACTTGATAGGCCATATCTGTTTCTTCTTCTAGTTCTAAAGTTAAAGTATCCTTCACAATGCGAAAAACAAAGTTATAAGGAACCTCTTCTACCAAGGTAGAAATAACAAGATTATCTCCCTCTAACGATACTTCAAAGCCTAATTTTTCCAAAGCCTCCATATCTATTTTAGAAGCGATATCTTCTAACGTAAACAGTTCCTCTTTTTCTTCTACATTACTACTGGATTCTGGCGGTTCCTCCCTCTTTTCCTCTTTCTTTTCTAGGGGATTTACAAAAACACCTACGACGATAATAATCACCAAAAGAACAAGAAAAATAGCAATGATAACTTTTTTCTTGTCTCCTTCTAGCGCGGATTCATCACTAGAATATATATTTTCAAAATCACTATCTGTCTCTGATGATGGGTGCATACTAGCATTTTCAGGGCTTATTTTACTAGTACCATTTTGTTCCTCTTTATTTTCATTCATGTTCTTATCCTCCAATTACATTATACCATCATGCCTTCTCTTCGACAATCCTACCATCTGCTTGAAATTCACCATTTACTGACCAAGATGTCATCTTTTTGTAAAGTTTTAAGGCATCTTCCTCGTAAATAAGAGAAGTTTTTCTATCAGATTCTAAGGCAGGTGCGAAAAAGTATTCACTACTACCATCAAAATGTAGTTTCCACGTTAAAACACCCGTATTTTTTGTTTGCGCATTAAAGATAAAGTCTCCCAAATTATAGGCAATCAACTTATCTTTATAAAATTCTACACCTTGTAGTTCATGAGCATGTGTACCAACAATTAGATCTGCCCCACTATCTATATATAGTTTTCCCGTTGTCATTTGAACATCTTCTAACGTGTGGAAATTCTCTTTACCCCAATGAATAAGGGCAACGACATAATCACTATTTTCTTTCGTCTTTTTAATTAATTCGGCAAAAGGATTAGGGTCATAGGCCCGAAAAACACCGGGACTATTTTCTGTTGCTTCTGGTGTTAAAATAAATTTTTCTGCTCTTGTCGCATCTACAAAAGCAATTTTATATCCATTGATAATAAAGTAGTAAGGTTCTTTTGCTTCTTTTAAATTTCTTCCGGCTCCTACATAAGGAACATTCGCCTTTTCTAACGTAGATAATGTATCTAAAAAGGCATCCTTTCCAAAGTCGTAAACGTGATTATTGGCAAGAGTTACCATATCTACCCCCATCTCATCATAAAGGGAAACATACTTTGGATTTGCCCGGAAAGTATATGTCTTTTTAGGTATTGGAGTTCCCCGATTACTAAAACTAAATTCGCTATTTACAATCATCAAATCAGAATTTTTCATGTAGTTTACCATATCTTCTGAAAAGATTCCGTATATTCCCTTTTTCCGGCTGAGATAATAAGGCATGATAAACCAATCATCGGCAAGATTTACATCCCCTGCAAAACTAATGGTAATCTCTTCTTTTTTTCCTTCTACTATTTGAACACGTGGATTTTCTTCATAAGAATCCTGATAAAGATCCTGTAATACAAAATAAGAGTTTCCCGTTATTTTATGCCATAAACTTCGCTCATACCGATTTTCTTTTAAAGCCTTTAATATCTCTTTTAAAGCATTAGGATAATTCTCCTCTATCCAAGCAAGAAAATCTGCTTTCATATCAGGATTTTCAAAAGGAAGAATTTCCCGAATATAGTCAGTATCTTCTTCTTTAAAAGACTCATGAGGAAGATTTTCACTCTTACTTTTATGTAATTTTTCCTCACCAAAAAGGAAAAGACCTATCAGGCATATTACTAAAATTCCTAAGAATATAAGAGTTAGTTTCGCCCCTTTTTTCCATTTTCTTTTTTTCTTTGTTACTTTTCTTTTCATACTTACCTCATCTTTATTATAACACGAGATAAAAAAAAGAGAATAATCTCTAATTTGTTTTCTTTTGAAAATGAATATTACCAGTAATAATATTTTTCATATAACGGAGGAATAGATGAAACATATTGGCCTTTTGAACTGGTACAGAAACTGTTAACTCTACTTTTCGAAGTGTCTTTGTACCATCTTTAATCGTTAAGGTTCCAACGCTATCTCCTACAGCTATATTAGATTTTAACTTATGATAATGAATCTCATAGGTAGGGGTTATTTTCTTTTCCATTTTCTTATAAAGCATACTGACATCTTCTTTAGGAACAATCGAAACGCGCTCTTGTTTTGATTTTTCTAGTGAGATAGTATCGACAACACTATCTTTCGAAAGTAATTTTTGAAGACCATACTGCGCAAAAGCATAATCTAACATACCACTTACTTCCGCATTTCTAGTAGTACTACTAGGTTCTCCCATCACAACAGCAATAACCCGCATTCCCTCTTTTTTCATAGTAGCTGTAAGACAGTAAAGCGAGTCTCCCGTATATCCTGTTTTTAATCCATCTACTCCCTCTTTAAAACGGACTAGTTTATTAGTATTGACAAGCCAGGTTTGACGGTCAGTTCCACTTCTTAGATACGTCTCATAAATAGAGGAATATTCTAAGATTTTTTCATGACGCACAAGTTCCTTGGCAATCATCGCCATATCATAAGCACTAGAATAATGATTTTCTGTATCTAGTCCATGACTATTTTGAAAATGAGTATCCTTAAGTCCTAATTCTTTTACTTTTTCATTCATCATTTTAACAAAGTTAGCTTCACTTCCCCCAATTGCTTCTGCCATCGCGACAACTGCATCATTTCCAGAAGCAATCGTAATTCCCTTTAAGAGGTCATCAACCGTCATGGTCTCTCCTTCTTCTAATAGAATTTGTGACCCACCCATATCGGATGCATTTTTACTGGCGGTAACTTTGGTATCATATTGAATAGAACCATTTTCTAAAGCTTCCATAATAAGTAATAGACTCATCATCTTCGTCATCGAAGCAGGCGCTAATTTCTCATGGGAATTAAATTCATATAAAACTTCTCCCGTTGATGCTTCTATTAAAATGGCGCTTCTCGCACTAGGAGCAAGAAGATTTCCCTCAACGGCTAAAGTAGTAGGAAGAAGTAAGAAAAAAGAAAGTACTAAAAACAATAATTTTTTCATAAACACCTCTACTAAACCTTATGTAGAAATGAAAAAAATAAAACAAAAAAAGTATCCGTAGATACTTTATTCTTTATTTTTCGTATTTATCAAACGAGCAATATCTTCTAAAGATGGACTTTTTGGTTCTCCTGCTCTTTCAAATGCCCGAAGCATTTCAACAGGAAGAGCAAAAATAATGGTATTAGATTGATCAGAAGATACATCATTAATCGTAGCAAGAGTACGTAAGTGAAGTGCTCCAGGAGTTCTATTCATTGTCTCTGCTGCCTTGGCTAAATTAAGAGAGGCTTCTACTTCTCCAGCTGCTTTTGTGATAACGGCAGCTTTTTCACGCTCTGCCTCTGCTGCTTTCGCAATTACTCTTTTCATCTCTTCTGGTAGAGCAATATCCTTTAATTCCACATTTTCTACTTTAATGCCCCATGGGTCGGTTGCTTGATCGATGATATTACAAATTTCACTAGAAATCTTTTCTCTTTCCCCAAGAAGTTCATCCAAAGAAACTGCACCAACCGCATTTCTCATCGTTGTCTGCGCTAACTGACTAACGGCATAGAAGTAATTTTGAACAGCAAGCACACTCTTACTAGCGTCAAAAACTTTGTAGTAAATAACGGCATTAATCCGAACAGAAACATTATCTTTCGTAATGGCTTCTTGTTCTGGAACATCAACAGCCTTCGTACGAATATCTACTTTACTGTAACTTTGAAAAATAGGAAATACAAGGTTCCATCCAGGATTCATAATAGAAGAAAACTTTCCTAAAGTAAACTTAACTCCTCTTTCATATTCGTTAATCTGCTTAATAGAGCAAATAAACACTAGAAAAACAACAACAAGTAACATAATCAAAATAGGCATAAACTCATCTCACTTTCATTGAAACTATTATAGCATATTTTAAAATCGCCCACAATAGAAGTTTTATTTTTCCTCCTTTTGTGGTAGAATAACTTTAGAAATAAGGAGGGTATATGACAAAGGTCAGAGTAAAAAAAAGAAATGTTACTATCGCTATTGGAATCGTTGTTGTGGGAATTGTTCTAGTCGCTGGAATTTTTCGCTGGAAACAAGAACTAGATTACCAAAAAACATATGAGTTTAAATTAGAAGAACACGGGTATTCTAAGGAAGATACGGCTTTTTTAATTGAAAAACTAGAAGATAAAGAGCTAGACCACTTACTAGAACTAGAAATGGATCAAAACATTATTAAGTTTATGAAAGAAACTTATTATTTAAAAAAGAACTTAGAAAAATACCTAGCCTATCAAAAAGAACATCCAGAAGATGAACTTTCCAATATTGTTGCTATTATCAATGTAGGAGCCGATAAAGATTGGTATTCGGAATATACAGAAACGGATTTAAGTAAAGATTATCTTCTTTTATGTAATAAATTTCATCAGCTACCAGAAAATTATACTCCTGAAGACCTAACAAAAGTAAAAAACTGGTATGCTTACGGGGATGACCCACAACTACGAGAAGAAGCGTATTCGCAATTTATCTCTATGTATAATGCCGCTAAAGAAGATGGTCAAGACCTTATCATTAATTCCGCATATCGAAGTTATCAATATCAAGATGACTTATATGGAAAGTATTTAGAATGGTATGGTCAACAAGAAACCGATGCCATGGCAGCTCGTCCAGGATTTTCGGAGCACCAAACGGGTCTTTCTATGGACATTATGACCTATGGCGCTAACGCAAGTACTTTTGAAGCTACCGAAGAATTTACCTGGTTAAAAAATCATGCACATGAATATGGATTTATTCTTCGTTATCCAAAAGGAAAAGAATACTTAACAGGTTATGAATATGAATCTTGGCATTATCGCTATGTAGGGATAGAAGCTGCCACTTATATTTATCAACATGATATTACGTTTGATGAATATTATGCCTACTTTATAGAAGGTGAATAGTGTGGAAAAGAAAAAGAAGCGTAAAATAAAAAAAGGCATTCTCATTTTTTCTCTTTGTTTTCTCCTTTTTTGGATAGGACTTGGACTTTACTTCTTTCAACATAAGTCTATCGATACCAAATTAAAAGAAATTGGTTATTCCAAAGAAGAAATTAAAGAATTAAAGAAAAGTTTAGAGAAAAAAAATTTAGAAACGGTTTTAGATTATGATTATCAAAGTAACTTATTGCATATTCTAGAAGAGAAGGACTTTCAAGAAAATCTTTTTGCTTATTATCTACAATTTTTAAAACGTTATCCAAATGCACCTTCCTATGATATTGTCTTCTTCGTCAACCATGGATTGGAAGATATCACTTATAACCCTGATATCCATGATCTTATTCATCATGAAAAATTTAGAGAATCTTATTTGGATGACTATTTAAAATATTATCAAGAACATCAAGAACTTTCTATTGATCAGGTTGTCATTGATATCAATACCAGTAAGGAAGAAGAAGACCCTAATACCAATTTAAAACCAGTGATAGAAGAAAAACCAGTAGAAGAAAAAAATTCAAATACAAATTCCAATACTTCATCCAATACGAATTCAAATAATAAATCAAGTAATAATAATCAAAAAGAGCCTTCAGAGGAGGATATTCCATTGGAAGAAATTACTGCCCTATTCCTAGGAAAACAGTATATGGTTTCTAGAAATATGGAACGTTATCGGAAGTATTATTTAACTCATCGCAATTTAAGTGCAGATGAAATTATTACTCGTGTAAATAGTAATATTGACCTAACTGCTTATAAAGATATTACCCCTACTGATTTATCAAAAGAAGATTTACTGATAGTAAACAAATATTATTATCTCGATAAGAATTATGTCCCTAGCAATTTAGTTGCTGTTGATAGCAAATATGGAAGAGGTTCTATTAAAAAAGAAGCTTATGATGCTTTTATTGAAATGTATAATGACGCTTCGAAATTAGGCCTATATCCTTATATTCAATCTCCTTATCGTTCTTATTCTTATCAAACTACTCTTTATAATAACTATGTGAAAAGAGATGGCGTAAAAGAAGCTGATACTTACTCTGCTCGTCCAGGATATTCTGAACATCAAACCGGTTTAGCAATGGATCTTGGAACCTCTAAAAATCATAGTATTGGCGATTTTGAAAAATCAAAAGAATTTGATTGGGTTAGTAAAAATGCTTATAAATATGGATTCATTCTTCGCTATCCTAAAAATAAGCAATATTTAACAGGATATATGTATGAACCTTGGCATTATCGTTATGTGGGAAAAGACATCGCCAAATATATTTATGAAAACAATATTACTTATGAAGAATACTTTGAATATTTCCTAAAATAAAAGAAGATTTTAAAACATCTTCTTTTTCTTTTTGACTTTATTGTTTAAAAAAAAGCACCATAAGTGCTTCTTAATTCATAAATCCTGAACATTTTCCACAATCATTGTTGATTATTTGATTTTCTTCAGAACAACTAAATCTTGGTGTATAAGTATGATTATACACATGTTTGTTAATTACATGCGTATGAATAGGACAAACATGTGGTACTTCATGTTCAAATACTCTTTCAACACATTTGTTGATAGTTGGTTCTACCACTTCTTGAATTTGTCTTTGACAACATCCATTTTGACGCATTCCAAACATATTGTTATTACAGCAATTTTGATTAAACATATTCTTTTCCCCCTTATCTAATTTATCTTATGATGGAAAAAAGAAATGGCATAAACAAATTCCCTACAAAAGAAAAAAATACCTAAAAAGGTATTTAAGAATGATTAGGAGTAATAATAATTAGGGATTTAATCTTTCCTAAATCTGCATAAGAATAAGCCTGATTCGTTAAAAAGTAATTCTCTTTTTCGGTATTACCAAGATTAGGGTCACTAATGTAAAAATTTCCCTCTTCATCAGTACCACGAATCACAATAAAATGCCCATCTCCATCATAAATGGGTCCTTTACCTATTCCTGCTATCACATATTTTCCTTCTGATAAAGCCTTTTCAATTTTATCAGGACTCATCATACCATAATACTTCTCTGCTTTATATCCATAAAGATCTTCTAACGCTAAAAACATATTATGATCGGTACCGACATCCTGAATATAATACCATCCTGCTTTTTTCCCTGGCACCTGGTCTAATTTCTCTATGATATTAGGCGGTGTAATCCACTTCCCTTCCATATAGCTTAGTACCATCGCTAAAGAAGTTGGCCCACAGCCACTTTCATTTAATGTTTTAGTACCATATGCACATTCTGCCCATTTCCCGTCATGTTGAGAAAATACTGGTAAGTGAAGAGATGTCTGCGCAACCTCCTCGTGATGATCCTTCGCTAAATTGTCCATTTGACTATCTGGGGTAGAAACTTCCTCTGGGAATTCTTCCACTTCAATATAATTCTTGCTTAAATCTAAAAGAGGCACTTTTATGGTCTTATCATTCACATTGACACGAGTTTTCGAAAAACTTGTCTTTACATCATAATCTAACATGTTATCACTCCTTAAAATGGCATTTTTCCATTCTTCATCTGTTTCATCATCAGTTTCATCTGATCAAATTGTTTTACAAGACGATTGACTTCTTCCACTGTTCTTCCAGACCCAGCCGCAATTCTTTGTTTACGAGTTGCCTTTAAGACTTCCGGATGTCTTCTTTCATAAGGAGTCATCGATAAGATAATGGCTTCAATATGTGCCATATCCTTTGGATCTACTTTGATATTTTT
Organism: uncultured Bacilli bacterium; assembly: GCA_947632115.1. Lineage (GTDB taxonomy): Bacteria > Bacillota_I > Bacilli_A > RF39 > UBA660 > UBA5578. The sequence continues at coordinate 84,257 of CANROB010000001.1, read as the reverse complement.
AGCTTCTTTTGGAACACCAGGAATCATTTTAATTAAATTTTCTAGAGGTCCTAACTTTTTAATTTGTTTTAAAGTACTTAAGAAATCTTCTAGGTCAAATTTACCTTCTTGCATTCTTTTCGCAGACCGCATTGCCTCATCTTGATCAATCACTTCTTCTGCTTTTTCAATCATGGTCATGAGATCTCCCATACCAAGAATACGAGTTGCCATTCTCTCTGGATAAAACTCATCTAACCCATCCATCTTCTCACTAATACCAATAAATTTAATAGGTACATTGGTAAGATGCCGAATAGAAAGAGCAGCTCCACCACGCGTATCACCATCTAATTTCGTTAAAATGGCTCCTGTTAAAGAAAGTTTTTCATTAAATCCTTGAATAACATTGATAGCATCTTGTCCTGTCATACTATCGACAACAAGCATAACTTCATGAGGATGGATTTCATTTTCTATATTTTGTAGTTCTTCCATTAATTCTTCATCGATATGAAGACGACCAGCCGTATCAATTAAAATATAATCATAGTGATTCTCTTTAGCATAAGCAATTGCATTTTTAGCAATCATAACGGGATTTCCTTTACCCTCATCATAAACGGTTATATTTAATTCTTTTCCAATTTGTTTTAACTGATCAATAGCAGCAGGACGGTAGACATCACAGGCAACTAATAGTGGATTCTTTTTATATTTCTTTCTTAACATGCGCGCTAATTTACCAATGGTTGTTGTTTTACCACTACCCTGTAATCCTACAAGCATTAAAATAGAAGGATTTCCTGTTGTATAAAGGTCTGCTTTCTCTCCTCCTAAAAGATCTACTAACTCATCTTTTAAGATTTTAACAAACATTTCTCCTGGCTTTAAAGACTTAGCCACTTCTTCCCCTAATGCTTTTTCCTTTACATGGTCAATAAATTCTTTTACGACTTTATAGTTTACATCAGCTTCTAGCAAGGCAAGACGAATCTCTCTTGTTACATCACTGATGTTTTCTTCCGTTATTTTACCATATCCTTTAATCTTATTAACGGCGTTTTGTAATCTCTCTCCTAAGCTTTCAAACATTCTTATCACCAATTACTATTATATCATAGGAATGAACTATTCGTATAGAATTGTTTTCATTTTACACAATAATAAAGGGTGATACTATTACTTATTTGTTTATTTTTTTCTTAAAAATTATTGAGAATGCTCTTGCTACTTTAAGAATCATTGTTATCGCAAACGGAAAAAAACTATTAGGAGCATTCCTTAACTTTCTTATGTCTTTTTCTTGGATTTTTTCTACTTCCTTAGTCATTGTAGATATTCAAAAAGACCCTTTAAAAGTCTTAATCTACTCACTTGGAACTTTTCTAGGCTCTTATTTAGGATCCTTACTAGAAGAGAAATTAGCTCTTGGAAGTAATATGATTATTGCCATTATCAATCCAGAAAAAGAAACCATTCCCGCTAAGATTCGGGAACAACATTATTCCGTTTTAGAACTATCCGGAATAGACATCAATAGCAATAAAAAAGTTCTTGTAATTCCAACTACTAGAAAAAAGCAAAGAAGACTAATCCATCTCATTAAACGACTAGATCGCCATGCCACCATTATGATTGATAATGCCTATTTTCCTAAATGATAGGCACAATCAGTAATGACATAGATATCCTTGGAAAATCTTTTTAATTCTGATTTTTTTTGAATTGTCCAAACCATTTTCTTCTTGGAAGAGGAAATATCAGGATAAGCACCTTTAGAAACCGATAAAAAATCAAAAGCATCATAATTCTTATTTTTATTGATAAAATCACTAACGAGTAAACCAATTTTAACTTTACACATCTTTGTCGATAACTTGATAATAGAATATTGAAAACTACAAAGGTACAAGTTTAAATCATCATACTTTTTTAAGATTTTTTGAAGAGGACGAATAAGAGGAGTAAAGTCCCCTATTTCCTTTTTCACATCTAAAAGAATCATTTTAGAACTTTTTACTCTACTTAAAAAATCTTCTAAAGAATCTAAATGATGGGGATTCTTTTTAGTTCCTAAATTGATTTTTTGTAATTCTTCTAGGGTTTCATCCTGAACAAAATGAATTTTGTTTCCCAGTTCTAAGAAAGAATTATTGTGATGGATAAGAAATTTTTTATCTTTCGTCAGGCGAATATCTAACTCTACTCCATCAATATAATCTTGATCTAAACACCAAAGAAGGGCCTCTTTACTATTTTCATAATAGGAATGATTATCATTTCCTCGATGTGCAATAAACTTCATATTATCACCTATATTACTTTATGAAAAAGAAAAAGATTTCAAGAGTAGTATACTAAGATAATAGAAAAAAGACGATGTTATTTCGTCTTTCACTTTTTATTGTGTCCATCTACCAACAATATCAGCATTACTACTGTATGGTTCTGGATTTGGGATTGGCATTTTTACAATCATCGGAATTTTAAAAGCACGTCCAAAGGCAACGCAAGTACCAGGCTGTAAGCTCTTCTGTTTTTCCATAATCTCAGAACTCATATTTGGTAACATCTTTTTCAAATAGTCCAAATCTCTTGGGTGAGACATCTTAAAAATTAAGAAGTTTGTACACTGAGAAATAACGGTCTCAGATAACTCAACTGGTCGCTGTGAGATCAAAAGCAATAGTAAACCGAATTTACGACCCTCTTTAGCAATACGTTCAAAGATATTGTAACCAAGCAAGAAGTTATCACTATCGTTTTGAACATAACGGTGAGATTCCTCTAAGACAATATGGAATGGAATAGATGCCCTTACATTCAAACGTTTGGTAAAATCGAACAACAACTTCGAATAAATCTTAACGATAGTTTTCGCAATTCGATCATCCGCATCCTCTAGGTTGAAGTTGACTAGTTGTGCCTTTTTACCATTTTTGGTAACAAGGGAAGCTACATAGTTTTCCATATTAATATATTGTGGATAGTTAAAGAATTCTTTTGCTTCTCCTATGGCAATAGAATGCAACCGTACTTTTAAAGTAATCGCCTCATCATAAAGTCTTTCATTACGAAGAAGTCCTTCTGAAATCAAAGTAAATTGAAGTGCTTTTTCCATATCATCTAGCGTAAAGTAGTGGTCTGCAGATGGTTCATACTTCTCTAAATTATCATCGATAAAAGAAGTAATATACTGAGTAATCAATACACTTTCTGTAAATTGACCAGCCGTATCAATTAAGAAACATTCCCGAAATTTTCGGACATATCCAAGTCCTTGAACAGGAGCTTCCAAATTAAACTGATCCGTAGAACAACTAGCTAAAATGGAAAAAATATCATTTCTTTTACTAGCAGAAGTTTGGTTCGTATACATAATATCCATAATAGCTTTAGCAATTAAGTGGTTCTTATAACGAGTACTAATATCTCCATCTGTTGCAAAAACTCGTACTAACTTTAACATTCTTTCAATAATTGGTAACTGCGAGTGCTTCTCTGCATTTAAAAGAAGTGCGAAATCATCTAGTGATAAAAGCCATAAAGGGATGCGAAGAAGTTCTCCTCCCTCTTTTAACTGAGCTGGATTCGTTGTATAGAATTTAAAGTTATAATTAGGATTAATCTGATTAATATTTTGAAATGCATTATGATATTCTCCATAAGCATCAAAAATCATAAAGTTAGACTTATAAGGAACAAATTCTGGGTTATAGAACAAACTCTGAATAAATCTAGCTACTCCATAAGATTTACCACTACCTGTATTACCAAAAATAGCCATATGGTTACTACAAAGTTCATTAATTTCTACCATAACAGGCATATTCTCATAAAGAGGACTCATACCGAGAAGAAGGGATCCATCTTTTTTCTCACCCATGATGATTTTTAGTTCCTCTGGCGTAATAATTCGGGTTCTTGCCGTTAAATTTGGTTTTCTTAAAACACCACCGACAAACTGGCCATCAGCTAATTCTCCTAAAAAGCGAATTTTAATAGTATCGGCAGAAATATCTTCTACTTCCCCTAAAATCTTTTTATCTTCATCTTCAAAAACAACATGCATATTCATCAAATTCATGATGACAGGACCATCCTGTGGGATAGATACATGCGCCACATTATCGCTAATATACACTATTTTTCCAAACATATTCTCACCCTTCTTATAAAATATCTAAAATCTGTTTTAGAATTTTTTCATCTTTTATACATTCTTTTATTTTTTCTGTTTTTTGGTAAAACCCTAATTTTTCTTCATAATATTTCAATTTTTCTTCAATATTCACTAATGTCTTATGAACCGCATTCTTACTAATATGAGACTCATCAGCAATTTCTTGAAGCGTTAAATTATCAAAATAATAAGCTTCAAACACTTCTTTTTGTTTTACTGTTAGTAATTCCCCATAATAGTCATAAAGAATACTAAGATAAACAGTTTCCCCTATCATAATAACTCCATAAGGAAAGAAACAAATGTTATCAAAGAAAAAGCTAGATATAAAATGGGAATCCATTTTTGCTTTCCTAATTTATAATTATTCCATGCCATCGTAACAAGAGCAAGCGTAAGTGATGCATAAAGAAGAAACATCCATTTGTTAGCAAATAACGCCATGATTCCTGTTACCAAAACGGCTAGAACAAAAACGAACTGCAAAATAATAGCTAATGGTGGTTTTTTACCTTTTAATTCAATTACTTCTACGTTCATAATCATCCTCACATATCTTTAAATAATCCATAGATATATTTTTCAATATCAAAGGTCCGCAAATCTTTAGCTTGTTCTCCCATGCCGACAAACTTAACGGGAATGCCTAAAGCTTCTTTAATAGCTAATACAATTCCACCTTTTGCCGTTCCATCTAGTTTGGTTAATACAATACCCGTAATATTGGTAATTTTTTGAAATTCTTTTGCTTGACTGATTCCATTTTGACCAGTAGTAGCATCCATAACTAGTAGTGTCTCATGAGGAGCATCAGGAATAATTCGACCAATTACTTTATTCATTTTCTCTAATTCACTCATCAAATTTGCCTTATTTTGAAGGCGCCCCGCGGTATCAATTAAAACCACATCAAAGTTTTCCTCTTTAGCCCTTGTAACCCCATCAAAAATGACACTAGCAGGATCGGCATTTTCTTTATAAACAACAGGAGAAGAAGTTCTTTCTCCCCACTCTTTAATTTGTTCTACCGCACCAGCTCTAAAAGTATCTCCTGCAATTAAAAGAACTTTTTTTCCTTCTTCTTGTAAGCGATAAGCAATTTTTCCAATCGTAGTTGTTTTTCCGACACCATTTACCCCAACAAATAAAACAACGGTAGGCCCTTCTGATGCAAACTTTATTTTACTCTCTACGATACTATTATCTACATAGATGATAAACATCTCATCAACAATAATTTCTTTTAAATCCTCACTATTTTCAATATTTTCCTTTTTAACCCTTTTCTTTAACCTGTCAATAAATTCCATGACAGTATCCACACCAATATCTGCCATAATGAGAATTTCTTCTAATTCTTCAAAATATTCTGGGCTCACTTTTTTATATTTCGAATTCAAAAGACTAATTTTCGAAACAAACTCTTTTCTCGTTTTTTCTAAGCCTTTATCATAAACTTCTACTTCTTCTTTTTCCTGTTTATTCGTACTAAAAATACTCTTAAACTTGTCAAATAGCCCCATGAAAAAACCTCCTTGATATACTCCAATACCATTTTATCACAAATGGCTTCAAAAAGAAAAGAAAAATCAACTTTTCTTTCCCAAATAAGTCGTCTAAGGAAAACTTAAAATAGTAGACAAACACCTAAAAAAAAGGTATAATGGTAAAGTCGAATTTGAAAATTTTTTAGAAAGGAGAGAAAACTTTGAAACTTTTAAATGGCGGAGATACCAAAATCTTCGCATTAGGTGGACTCGGCGAAGTAGGAAAAAATATGTACTGCGTTATGACAGGTAGTGAGATTATCATTACCGATGTCGGTATTACTTTCCCTTCTAACGAGTTACCTGGAATAGATTATATTATTCCAGATTTTACATTTTTAAAGAAAAATGAAAAAAAGATTAAAGCACTTTTTATTACACACGGGCACGAAGATCACATTGGCGGTATTCCTTATTTACTTCAAACAGTAGAAATTCCAGCTATTTACGCACCAAAACAAGCGGCTGGTTTAATTCGTAAAAAACTAGAAGATAGAGATATCCATTATGATCATTTATTTGTATATACGGAAAAAACAAAAGTTAGATTAAAAACGATGACAGTGGAATTTTTTAGGACCACTCACTCTATCCCAGATTCTCACGGAATTTTTATTACTACTCCAAACGGTACAATTGTCACAACTGGAGATTTTAAGTTCGACTTAACTCCTATTGGACCAATGGCTAATTTACAAAAAATGGCAATGATTGGCTCTAAAGGAGTGACTTTATTACTAAGTGATAGTACCAACGCCTTAAATGAGGGATTTAGTGCTTCTGAATCGAAAGTAGATGAAGCCTTATCAGAAATTTTCTTAGAGCATCACGGAAGAATTATTATTGCTACCTTTGCATCAAATATTTATCGGTTAAAACATATTGTCGATACTTGTAAAAGAAACGGAAGAAAGATTGCTATCTTCGGCCGTAGTATGGAAAATAACATTGAAATTTCCCTAAACGAGGGATATATCCTTCACCGAGAAATTTTTGTCACACCGGAAGAGGCAAATGAGTTAGAACCAAGTAAGGTGTGTCTTCTTTGTACAGGAACGCAAGGAGAACCACTTGCTGCACTATCTAGAATTGCAAACGGAAGCCATAGACAAATCAAATTACAACCAGATGATCTTGTCATTCTTAGTTCCTCTGCCATTCCCGGAAACGCCCTAAGTATTTCTAAAATTATTAATAAACTTTACTTGCAAGGAGTCAAAGTTTGTACCAATACTTCCCTTAGTGAAGTGCATACTTCTGGGCATGGAAATCAAGAGGAATTAAAACTAATGATTCGTCTTTTTAAACCTAAGTATTTCATGCCATTCCACGGCGAATATCGAATGTTAAAAACACATGCTGATTTAGCGATTGAATGTGATATTCCTAAAGAAAATACGTTTGTTCTAAGTAACGGGGATGTTCTTTCCATGTATAAAGGGACTGTCAAAAAAGAAGGCACTGTTCCAGCAGGTGATGTTTATATCGATGGTAATCGAATTGGTGAAATCGGTTCTGCTGTCATGAAAGATAGAAAAATTATGTCTAGTGATGGTATTGTTGTTGTTATCGCAAATATCGATACCAATAAAAATCAATTGTTAGGTAGTCCTAATATTACCACAAGAGGTTTTGTACTCATTCAAGAAAATTTAGATTTAATCAAAGAATTAGAAACGATTAGTACAAAAGCGATTCAATCTAAACTTGGTAGTCATATCAACTATACTGAGGTCAAAACCGAAATTAGTGCCCAATTATCAACTTACATCTATGAAAAAACAGGAAGAAATCCTATTATTTTACCAGTCATTATGGACATAAAAAAGTAGCTTCAAGCTACTTTTTTTGTTCCCCTATAACCACAAATTGTTTCTTTGTTCCAGCGCAAGTAATTAACGTAATAGTCTTCTTATTAGGGTCTCTTATTACTTCTACCTTCCCTGTTTTATCCACAGAATAAGTACGAGAAACGAAATAAACATATTGCTTTCCTAAGAACGTAAGAAGGATTTGGTCTCCTATTTTTAATTGATATAAATTTTTAAAATAAGCCGTTTTTCCGAATCCACTATGTCCCGCTAAAATAACATTTCCACCCTCTTCTTCTGGCGTTTTAGTAGAAGGTAAGAAAATGATATTTTTATCCAAATCATTTCGTTCATCTTTTACATCATAAAGTTCTTTTTCTAATTGAATAGCAGGAATAGATAAAACGGCATAGGAAGGTTTTATTTCTTTTTCAGCATATTGAAAATCAGGGATAGGAAAAGGAAGTACTTGTTGATGAATGATGGGAATTAAAAGAGACGTTAGGGTAGAAAAAATAAAAGTTATCTTAGGAATCATTACGAATCCCTCCTAAGAAAAAAGGATGATACCAAGAATAAAGCCCTGTATCTGGTACTTCTTCAATGATTTCTTTATTAAAAAGTTCTATCGTCTTTTCAAAAGAATCATCTACCGTAAAAAAATAGTCCTTAATTTTTTCATATCCCTTTTTCCCTGTTACTTGATGAATACGATAGTCCCCATAAGGTAACTTAAAATTAGCAATTCCCATATCATCCGTTTTTACAGTAAGTACTAAGGTTTCCCCTTGATAAATTTCAAAAGTAGCATTTGCTTCTGCTCGATATGTCCCACTACCATACCACTTTTGAATTTGAATCTCCTTTTCTATTTGCTTTTCTGTTACTTCTAAAGGATAATCTTCTTGATCTAGAAAAATAGTATGTTCCTCACTATCTAAAAGAAACCCTTTAGGAGATTTTAATTCCTTGATAGTATAAGAGCCATATTCCAAAGGACTACTGGTTGCTTTTCCCTCACTATCCGTAACTAGAGTTTCTATTAAAACACCATTTTGATAAATGCCATATTCTGCATTCTCTAAACTATTTTGATTAGATATAAAAGAACTATCTTCTACTTTCTTCTGCAGATGAATTCTACCTTTTAAAAACTCTACCTCAAAACTAATTCCTACCGGATTTAATTCTCCTGGATGATAGACATTTTGTCCATTCTTATGGTAATACACAATATCCGCCCCAAAAGCAATTGCATTTTTAGGTAGTTCATAATGATAAGAATTCGTTCTTGTTTTCTTTAACACTTTAAGAAAAGAATTCTCTTTAAAATAGTTTTCCCAAGCCTCCTGATTTTTAAAAACTAGCTTTTCCTTATCTAGACTCTTTAATTCATGATAATCCTTTAAGTAAGATTCTATCTCAGAGATTTCTGCATCATAACGATTTACTTTCTTACCATTTTTCTTACTTGAAAAATACATATTCATATTAGGGGCAACTGTCTTCCAAATCATAAATTGGGTAATCCCATACCATTTTTTATCTTCATGGCCAGGATACTGATAGCCAAAATAGGCAAGTTCCGAAATTCTTTGCCATTGTTCATCGGTTAAGTTTAAAACTTTTTCATTTTGAAAATAAGCTTTATAATCCTCTGTTTGATTTAACATGACAATCGGTTCTAGACAGTACACATAACTTTTATCACTTTTTCGTCTTAAAATATAGGGATGATCCGACATTGTCGTATCCCCTTCTATTCTAGTAATCCACATATCACTTACGGATTCACTCGTGAAATAAAATTGTAAACTATCATTCGCCAGTACTGGCTCCACAAAAAAAAGAAATAGATAACATAATAACAATAATTTTTTCATAGATTTTTTCCTCCTCTATTAAATCATTATTGTTTTTTTATCTATTTCCTTTTTTTACGCTTCTACTTCTTTTGATTTTATCACTTTTTTTAACTTTTTCTTCTTTTTCTTTTTACTTCCTTGAAGAAAATTTACTAGCAAGATACCAACATATTGAAAGAAAACAATGATACAGGTAACAAAAATAGCATCTAACCATGGTTTTGTATAATCTAATTCTCCAAGAGAGGTAATTCCATATAAATCAATAGCCGTACATCTATCTAAAACAAGAAAAATCAAAAAATAGATAAAGAAGAAACTAAATAAAATTTGTTTTTCTCTAAATTTATGAAACCAATATACAGCAATGGTTGGTAACATAGCAAAAATAATAAAAGCTATCATCCAGATAACTGGTTTTACTTTTAAAATAACAGTTGGAATTAAGAAGAAAAGAAGGGCGAAGACAACAACATCTACTCCAATGACATAACGATAATCCTTTACTTTCTTTAAAAGATAATCCCATAATATCTTGGAATTTTTTCGAAATAATAGCATCTTCTCCCGAATAGGACTATCCTCTACCGCTACTGCTTCCGGTTTTCTTTTTTCCATTTTCTTTTCTTTTTTCTCGATTACTTTTTCTTTTTCATGCTTCTTCATCTATCATCACCTACCATAATCATACCATAAAATGGGGAAAAAGTAATTAAAAAAAGAAGAATTCTCTTCTTTTTTTAGCGAATGACAATATTTACTAATTTTTTAGGAATAACAACCATTTTAACAATTTCATGACCATCTAAGTAATTTTTTACATTATCAATAGATTGCGCAAGTTCTTTCATCTCTTCCTCCGTCGCATCTGTAGATACTGTCATTTTTCCTCTTACTTTTCCGTTTACTTGAACTACTAATTCGTAAGACTCTTCTACCGTTTTCGCTTCATCATAAGTTGGCCATGGAGAACTAGCAAGCATCTCTCCTAAACCACTTACTTCGTTTATCTCCTCTGTAATATGAGGCGCAATCGGATTTAAAAGATGAATGAAAGTACGCAAATCCTGTTTGGTAATAGAATCTTTTTTCTCTAATTCATTTAAAAGAATCATCAAAGCAGAGACAGCTGTATTATATTTCATACTAGTAAGGTCATTCGTAACTTTTCGAATCGTTTGATGAATAAGGGTCTCTTCCGTATAACCTTCTTTATCGTTTAACTTTTCTTGTAATCTCCAAATACGGTCAAGGAATTTCTTACATCCTTTTAAACCATTCGTGGACCAAGATGCATCCTTTTCATAGTCACCAATAAACATTTCATACGTACGAAGAGCATCTGCTCCCATTTCTTTTACAATATCATCTGGATTAATAACATTTCCCTTTGACTTACTCATCTTCTCGCCATTAGATCCTAAAATCATACCATGACTAACACGCGTCCAAATCATTTCTTTATTAGGAACAAGACCAATATTATATAAGAACTGTACCCAGAAACGAGCATAGAGTAAGTGACGAGCGGTATGTTCCATACCACCATTATACCAATCTACTCGGTTCCAATACTTCATCGCGTCTAAAGAAGCAAATTCTTTATCATTATGAGCATCCATAAAGCGTAGGAAATACCAACTAGATCCAGCCCAGTTTGGCATGGTATCGGTCTCTCTTGTTGCTGTCCCCCCACAATTTGGACAAGTCGTATTCACCCAATCGGTAATTTTCGCAAGTGGACTTTCTCCATTATCGGTAGGTTCATATTCCGCAACATCAGGAAGAAGAAGTGGTAAATCCTCTTCTTTCATAGGAACCCAACCACATTTTTCACAATGAATCATTGGAATAGGTTCTCCCCAGAATCTTTGACGAGAGAAAATCCAGTCTCTCATCTTATAGTTAATCTTTTTCGTTCCACAATGATGCTCTTCTAACCAAGCAATCATTTTATTGATAGCTTCTTCTTTATCTAATCCATTCAAGAAACTAGAATTTGTATGGGTTCCATCTCCTGTCATCGCACCAGGATTCGTTACATACTCATAACTTTTTGCATGTAATTCATCTTGTATTTCTTTCATGATAACCTCTTTACTAACCCATTCTACATCAAAGACCTCATCGTCATTTAACATCTGTTCTACTTTGGTATCACTTTTTAACTCAAATAAGAATGGAGTTGCTTCAATATTAAAATATTTATCCTTATTATAAGCATAGTAATGATGGTTAATCTTAAATCCTTCATAGATAAACTCTAAGTCAGTATAACCCGTTTCTTCCTTAATCTCGCGAAGAGCGCATTCTAAAGGAGTCTCTCCTTCTTGGATGGTTCCGCCAATAAATAAGCGTCCACCCTTTTCTTTCCAATTAATCGTTAAATATTTATCCTCTTTTTTATCATGGATGATAGCTACAATACTTTTCTTTTCGGTTTCATTTTCATGAGCCTTACCTGTTACTTCCTCTAGTACTTGAATAATTGGAATTTCAAACTTTTTAGCAAACTCATAGTCTCTATCATCATGAGCAGGAACAGCCATAATCGCTCCTGTTCCATAACTTGCTAGAACATAGTCACTAATATAAATAGGAATTCTCTCGTCATTTACAGGATTAATAGCATAAGCACCCGTGAATACTCCTGTTTTTTCTTTATTGAGTTCTGTTCTTTCCATCTCATTTTTAAGGGTACAAGCTTCTTTATAAGCACGAACTTCTTCTTTATGCTCTTCTGTTGTAATTTCATCCACATAAGAATGCTCTGGCGCTAAAACACAGTAAGTTGCTCCAAAAAGCGTATCGCAACGTGTCGTAAAGACGGTAAATGTTTTATCGTATCCTTCAATCTTAAAATCAACATGGGCACCAATCGATTTACCAATCCAGTTAATTTGACCTAATTTTACCTTTTCGGCAAAATTCGTATCGTCTAATCCCTTTAATAAGTCCTCAGAATAGTCAGACATCCGAAGCATCCATTGGGATTTTTCTTTTTGAACAACATTCGTTCCACATCTTTCACAAACGCCACCAGCCGCATCTTCATTTGAAAGAACCGTTTTACAGTTGGGGCACCAATTGACTGGTACCGTATCTTTATAGGCCATTCCATGTTTATAAAATTGTAAGAATTGCCACTGCGTCCATTTATAATACTCAGGATCAGTCGTTGAAAACTCCCGACTCCAATCAAAAGAGAATCCAAGAGATTTCATTTGTCCTTTGAATGTTTGAATATTTTCACGAACGGCATCCTTTGGATGAATGTGATTTTGAATAGCGTATTGCTCAGCTGGCGCTCCAAAAGCATCCCATCCCATTGGATAAAGAACGTTATATCCTTGCATTCTTTTCATACGAGCAATCGCATCTTGCGCAGTATAGCTACGAACATGACCTACATGTAAACCAGATCCAGATGGATAAGGGAATTCTACCAAAACATAGTAAGGTTTTTTCTCACTACCCGTAACGGCTTCAAACGTATGATGTTCATCCCAATAGTTTTGCCATTTTGCTTCTATTTTTTTAAAATCATAATACATTTTATTTTCCTCCTTCTTGTATTTTTTGATAATGTTTTCCAATGAAACTATAAAAGATAAGAATGCAAGGGACTAAAAGGATCATCCCGATTCCTAATACAGCTAGTGTCCAAAGGAAAAAATTAGAAATCCAAAATTGTAATAGATAACCTATGGTAACTACCGTTGAAATAATGAAAGAATTAGTTAACGCCACCGTACGCACAACAGATTTTAGATTTAACTTTTGATAATCTAAGTGATACTTACGGGATAATAGTGTCAACTCTTTTCCCTCTTTCATATTTTCTAGTGCTTTTTCTTTATGAATGACAAATAATTCATAAAATAAGTAAATAATCACCATCAGCACAAACCATATAATGACTTCTTTCATAATCCTCCTACTAAAAAAAGTATCATGAATGAAGGGACGACGAATCGCGGTACCACCCTTCTTCATAATACTTTTATTATGCCCTCATTCTTTAACGCAGATTAACGTCTCTTACGAGCAGCTCCAAAGCGAGTTCATAGTTTTCTATTAAAAGTTTTCACCAACCACTTTCTCTCTACGAATAGTCCACTACTACTACTCTTTTTCAGCGCTTTATGCACTTTATTATATTACACTTGACTGATATATTCAAGTAGTTTTATAAATAATTGTATATATTTTGTATCAAGAGAATCTTTTCCTTGACCCATCTTACGAATCGCAATTCTCTTCTTCTGAATTTGTTCATCACTAACAAATAAGTCATAAATTGCTTCTTTCGTCTTCGTTGGAATAGGAAGATCACTAATGATAGATTCAATATCTTCCATAATGATACGAATGGCATCAATCTCGATATCTTTTCCTTTACAGTTAATGGTTAACTGTTGTGTTGTTGGTACATCATTTACTTCTACAATAAAGTCTGGTCCCTCAACAGAGGTCTTACATTCAATTTTTGCATCCCGAACAAAAGCCGTTACATCTTCTGATTTCTTCGTATTACGGAAACGAATTTTATAGTTTCTCGTATCTGGAATAATTCCACTCTTACCCTCTAAAGGTCGAATAATAACTGTGTAATTATTTGGTAAGTAGTTATAATCAATTAAGGTTAATAAATAATATCCTTTTAGATATAAGTCACTAACCCCATCATCTTCATATAAGCGATAGTTATTACTTTCTCCTGGGAAAATATGAATCTCCATATCTTTTGGTGGCGTTGTATCATTTAAATTTTCTGTTTTCTTCGCAAGAGGAATAATAGCTCCCGCTTTTGCAAATACTGGATAATCTTGATCCCTAAAGAAAGAAACATACTTTCTACCACCTGGGAATTTCTTTCCGGTTACATAATCATACCAAGTTCCTTCTGGTAAGAAGAACTTTTGAATAACACGATTCATGACTAGTTCTTTCTTTGTTGTAATTGGACAAATGAAGAACTGACTACCAAAATAATATTCATTTCGATATAAAGTATCATCATAAAGTTCTGGATAGCGATAATAAATAGGTTGAATAAGAGGAATTCCATACTTATAGTACTTATAAGCTTCGGAATATAAGTAAGGAATTAGACGATGACGCAACTGCAAATAATCTTTAGCAATCGCATACGTTTGCATATCCCAACGCCAAGGCTCTCTTTTATAGAAACGCCCCACATCCGCACTTAATTTTAAGATTGGTGAGAAAGTTCCTAACTGAATATATCTTTCATATAACTCATTATCCTCTATGCCATAGAAGAAACCGCCAATATCATGACTCCACCATGAAACACCAATATTGGTAGCCTTTCCATTGAAGAAAGGAATCTCCCGAAGAGTATCCCAACTAACGGTTGATTTTCCTGCATATAAAACAGGGTACCGGTGAGGCGCAATCGAAGCATTATAACCATATACCATTGGTCTACGTTTATAGTTTCTCATCATATCATAGAAATGATAATGTTTTAAAAGCGCTAACTCCTCAGTTCTATCTTTGTCATACCAATCAATCCAGAAGAAATCAATTCCAAAATTATCTAATGGGTGGATTAATATTTTTAGATAAACATCTACTGTCTTAGGGTCATATACATTAAAAGGAATGACTCCATTAGGAAAAGGCTGCAAATACTTTGTTAACTCAGAATAATAAGAATCAATAGGATAAAGTCCTTCCGTTGGATTGATATTTAAACCAATACGTATGCCTTTGGAGTGCATTAGTTCTACTAATCTTCCTGGGTCTTGAATATTTTGAGCATTAAAAGTAAAACCAGTTTTTAAATGTTTGTCTCCTTCCCGAATTCGAATATGCCAGTCCTTATCTAGCATGATAATAGACATGGGAATCTCATTTATTTCAAATGTTTTAATCAATTCCTCTAATTGATCTTCGGTATAGTTATCATTTCTACTCCACCAGTTTCCTAAAGCATATCTTGGTATTAAAGCAGGATAACCAGTCAAAGAATAATAATCTTTAAGACAAGCCGTGAAATCACGGAAATACATAAATAAATAGATATCTGTCTCAGGGTTTTCTCTAAGCAAACAGTTTCCTCTAGCATTAAAGACTTTGGAATTAGAGTCATCAATAGAAGCAAATCCATCGATAGAGTATAATCCTCTCATATTATAACGAGGATCATCGTCTTTACTACCCGTCGATTGAAGAATTGGCGCTAAATAATTTCTAACCTCAGGATGTCCATAATACCATACACGATCCGTATTTTTTAATTCTACTTTTAAATTGGCAGTTTTATTAACAGTTGTTCCTTTAAATGGTGCATTTTTTACATATGTCAATTTAAAATAACTAGTCTCTACTATAATGTTAGAGCCTTGGTTTGCTACCGATACTTCTACCTGAGGAAAATTTCTGCAAAATACAAGTTCGGTTGGTCTATCTTCAAAAACGCCATTAGGACTATATTCTAAGCGAACTAGTCGTTCTGTTAAAACCGTAATTCGATATTTCTCACCAGTCAACACACTATAAGGATTGGCTTTTGCCTTGTTTAAATCAAGTGCAAACTGATCTCCTAAATCATACATATAGTTTCACCCTTTTTCTATAATTCTTCTATTTTCATAAAATTCGTTGTTTTAACATCCTTAAATGGATATCCTCCGGTAATAATAATCTTATCACCAGGAGATGTCGAAATTAATTCAAAAGTAACCTTTTTAGATACTTCTATGATTTTATCAAAATCTTTCATTTCATCAATTAACACAGGATTAACAGCAAAATGAAGTTGTAAAGATTTTACCGTCTCTTCATTAGGACTTACGGCGATAATTGGACATCTTGGTCT
Organism: uncultured Bacilli bacterium; assembly: GCA_947632115.1. Lineage (GTDB taxonomy): Bacteria > Bacillota_I > Bacilli_A > RF39 > UBA660 > UBA5578. The sequence goes on along the minus strand of CANROB010000001.1, from coordinate 68,019 downwards.
ACAATTACTCATCTTCCGAGCAGTATAACCACTCATCGTCGGAGCAATAATTGCACAACACTTTAGCCTACTTGCGCATTCGGCAACACTATGGGAAATCATTCCCGTAATATCGGTATCTTTTTCATCTTTTCTACTTAAGAAATCTAAGTAATCAATATCTCGTTCAGCAGAATTAATGATTTTTTCCATCATATTTAGCGTTTCAATAGGAAATTTACCGATTGTCGTTTCATTACTTAACATAACGGCATCCGCGCCATCTAAAACAGCATTCGCAACATCACTTACCTCTGCCCTTGTTGGTCGAATAGAACTTTCCATAGAAGATAAAAGTTCTGTTGCTACAATACTCACAATTCCAGCTTTATGACATTTCTCAATAATCTTCTTTTGAACACCAGGAACTCTTTCTAAAGGAATATCCACTCCTAAATCTCCACGGGCAACCATCACACCATCACTTACCCGAATGATTTGATCTAAATTATCAACAGCTTCTTCATTTTCAATTTTAGAAATCAACCCAATATGGTCATTTTTTAAATTAATTAAAATATCACTAGCTGCAAGAACATCCTCTGGTCCACTTACATGAGAAAGAGCAAGGAAGTCTACTCCCATTTTATGAGCAAAAATGATATCTGTTTCATCTTTCTTCGTCATTCTTGGAAGATGGAGTTTTACTCCTTCTACTTTAACAGATTGACAATTCCCAATAGTTCCATCATTTAAGGCTTCACAGACTAAGAAATCACTTTGAATATCAATTACTTCAAAAAGCATCAAGCCATCTTTAACTTTAATAATGGTATTATATCCCACCTCTTTAATGAGGTCACTATAACTAACCGAAAACTTTGTACTATCCCCCATCACAGGATCCATATAAATGCGGACCTTATCCCCTTTTCTAAAATAAGCTTGTCCATTTATAAACTCTCCTGTTCGAACTTCTGGTCCCATTAAATCTAACATCGTTGCAATACTTAAATGAAGTTCTTGATTTAATTCTTTTACTTTCTCAATAATATCCGTACAAAAATGATAATCAGCATGACTCATATTGAGACGAACAACATCCATCCCATTTTGCATAAGCCGTTTTATTTGCTCTTTTTCCATTGTTGCTGGCCCAATAGTAACCACTACCTTAGTCTTATTTAACATACTATTCACCTATTATCAATTATATCATAATAATGGAAATTTACAATAAAAAAAGCGGTCTTTAAACCACTTTTCCAATGAATTTTTAGGTTTAACTTAGTGATTATCCCAAATCCAAGTTATCGAGTGCAGCATCCAAGGCCCCTTCCACTAGTTCTGGAGCACCAGAATCTTCTAGCAAAGTTGGTACGCTCGCTTTTACTGCATCCATTACTTTAGCACCCTTATGGTCATTTAAGTAATTTGCAACATTTTGTAAATCTACTGAGACATGTTCATTATTGGCTGTAAAATTTAAAACCTCTCCTGTTCCATTTAAGATGAAAGAGGATAAAGCACCTGTAAAAAAGGCCTGTTTGGCGTCTTCATTCAATTTATCAAGATTAACTTCTTCATCTAAAATTGCGTAACGAAGCCCTTGCTTAGCATATGTTAAATTTGCTTTATTAAATCCATCTAACATGATATTTTTAAAAGATAATCCAGACTCTGCACTAAGTCCAGGTATTTTACCAACTAAATAGGTTAAACCTGACGTGGTTAAAGCAGAACAAGTACCATAAACGCAAGACTCTAACATACCGTTTCCCTCAATTAATGCTTTATTTTTTTCAGATCCTAAATTACTAGCGAATAATAATCCTGTGGCCGCTGCTTTTCCAGCAGCTGGTGTTCCTAAAACAGATACCAAAGCGGAAGCTGTTAAAGTAGGCGCTAATTGACCAGTAGTAAGACCGACATCATAACTTGTTTTTAAAACTTTATGATCTTCCAAAGCTGCTAAAATATATATTTGAGCATATTGATTCGTACTCTTTATACCTTCCGTAGCAAAGATATTCCCAATTCCTTCTGCAAAACTTTCTATACCATCTTCAAAACCTTTTCCAGCAGTTAAAGCACTATTTAGTGCGGTTGTAGAAATGTTTCCATTAGCATCAGATATACTAGCAATAAAAGAATCGGCTTCCCTTTTTCCCTCGATAGCATTCAAGCGATCTTCGATATCCGCTAAATACTTTTTAGCAGCTCCTACCCCTTTCGTATCATAAAGGTAGCTATACATCATTTTATCTTGGTCCGTTAATACGTCATATCGAATGTTGCTCAAAAAATCGGCGCACATATAAGCTTCTGCTTCGCCTCTTTTTACAGCTTCTGCAACCGCTACCTCATTTACAACTCCGCGATATTGATTAGCACCGCCATCTGCACCATAAGTTTGGTCTAACGAACTAAAATCTATTTTTGTTGGATTTTTCTTTTGTTCTTCAACATAAGCTAAAAACTCATCGGACTCTGCCATTATTAAATATGGTAACTCTTTAGCTTCTTGTTCTGCCTTGTACTTCGATGCCTTTAAAATCGAAATATCGCTTTCATATCCAGACATCTTTTCTTGATATTCTTCATAGGTCATGCCAATAGTTGATTTTAAATATTCATTGAATTTTTTTCGATATTCTCCAATGGATTTTTCCGTACTTTTTCGCATTTGAGCGATATCCTCTTCGTCAAAATTGAATTCGTCACTATCTAACTCGTCATAACTTTTTAAAACAGTTTTTTCCATAAGTGTCTCATACTCATCTGGCGTATAACAGCGAAGAGGATCTCCTGCAAAGTCTTTTATCGCACTATTATTTTTTCGTTTTAAGGCATCATTAAAAGTTTTTTCTAACTCTTCCTTACTTTTCTTTGTATGTTCTAAAGTATCGTTATAAACCCCTACGAGGTCTTTTGCCAATTGTAGATCTTTTTCATACGTATCACCTAAACTTTCATCACTTGTTCTTTCCTCATACGTTTCTACAACATTATTAAATGCTTCAGGTGTTTGTTTGGAAAGATTACTTTTCGTAATGGAAGTGTTTGTCTTTAAATCATGTGTAGTATAAGAATCACTCATAGATATTAGCATGTGTACCACCTATCCTACCTTTTCCATTATAGCAGTTTTTTTCTCCTTCAACAATAAAAAAAGAAGAAAAGTTTCTTCTTTAAATCCATACTCCAAAGATAATAGCAGACATACTTAAGACAAGACCGATTACCCAAAAGAGTTTGACAATATCCTGCTCACTCCATCCTAATTTTTCTAAGTGGTGATGAAAAGGAGTCATCAAGAATATCTTTCTTCGAAAGTATACCATACCAATAATTTGGATGATACATACGAGTGTCTCAAAAACAAAGACACCTGCCACTACTAATAAAGTAATTTCATGTTTAGAAATAATGGCAACGGATGCTAAAGTTGCGCCTAGTGATAATGATCCGGTATCACCCATAAAGACCTTAGCAGGATGCGTATTATAAACAAGGAATCCTAAAAGAGCTCCCACTAAAACAAAACAGAAAACAGCAATATCTACATTTCCTGGAATACCATTACTTGCCCAAGTAATCATCCCAAATGTTAAAAAGGCAATAACCGATAAGCCACCAGCTAATCCATCTAAGCCATCCGTAATATTTACAGCATTGCTACTAGCAATCAAAGTAAATAGAAGGAATACCCCATAGAACCAACCCATATCAATTCGAATATTTAAAACATAAATATCTAAAACCGGTTCTGCTCCGCCCTTCATATAAATAGCAAAGAAGATAAGGGCAATAAAAAGTTGCCCTGCTAACTTCTGAAATTCCGTTAATCCTACATTGTTTCTTCGCTTAATAATCAAAAAATCATCGATAAAGCCAAGAACAGCATACGCAAGAAAAACAAAAAGAACAACGAGTAAATTATAAGAAAATTCAATTTTATTCATTAACAAAAGAATCAAGGTAGCGGCAATCGTTGGAAGAATAAAGATAATACCTCCCATGGTAGGAGTTCCCTCTTTTTCTTGATGCGCTTTTTCTAGATAAGTACTTACCTTTTGTCTAGCAATTTTTTTTAAAACAGGAATGGCTATTAATCCAAAAATAACAGAAATCACAAATCCAACCATTAAAGCTAGCATTGCCTTTGTTATGACGTACATTGAATCATCTCCTAAATATTATCTCGTATCACCTGTTTATCATCAAAGAATCTTTTTTCTGTTCCAATAATTTGATACTTTTCATGACCTTTTCCAAGCACTAATAGTATATCATCATTTGTAAGAAATTGTATACCTTTTTTAATGGCAATCTCACGATTTGACTCTATTTCATAATTCACACTGTCAAGCCCTTTTATCATATCCTTTAAGATACGCATAGGATTTTCGCTTCTCGGATTATCACTTGTAAAAATGACATAATCAGATTTTCTAGTAGCAATTTCTCCCATAATAGGTCTTTTACTTTTATCGCGATCCCCTCCACAACCAATAATCGTAATAATTTTGTGATATGGCATCTCTCTTACACAATCTAAAATATTTTCCATCGCATCGGGAGTGTGGGCGTAATCTACAATAATTTTATTTGTTCCATAAGAAATGACATCCATTCTTCCTTCTGGAGAATGACACTTTAAGATACTTTCTTTTAAATCCAAAGGAGTATATCCTAACTGGTAAAAAAGACAAATGGCTGATGTCATATTATATATATTATATTTTCCTAAAAGAGAGGTTTGATACTCCTCTTCATTGATGGTAAAAGAAGAATTTTCCCCTTCTATCTCATAATCACAGGAAGAATATCCATAAGTGACAAAGTTTCCTTTTTCAAAATAAGAACTACAAGGATCATCCCCATTAATAATGGAAACACCTTCCTTTTTTACTTTATCAAAAAGTTTTTGTTTAGCTTTTAAATAATTCTCCATCGTATGGTGATAATCCAAATGATCTTGCGTTAAATTTGTAAAAATAGCATAGTCAAAGGTGATAAAATCTAGTCTTCCTTGATCTAGTGCTTGGCTACTTGCTTCCATCACTACATACTGGCATCCCTCTTCATAGCTTTCTTCAAAAAGACGTAATAGTTCTAAACTTCCTGGCGTTGTATTTTTTAAGTCACTCTTCTTTTCTTTCGTGTAAAATCCTAATGTACCAATATAACTGCAAGGAATATCTAACATCCAGAATATTTGCCAAATTAAAAAGCAAGTAGTTGTTTTCCCATTGGTTCCTGTTACTCCAATTATCTTAATAGGTACCATATGGTCTTTTAAATACTTATTTAAATATTCTTTGGTAGAAGGAACAATTTCTGTAGGAACAGAATATTCCCCTCTTTCCGCAATAATCTTGCTTGCCCCTAGGCGAATCGCCTCTTCAATAAAATCATGTCCATCATAAATTTGTCCTTTAAGAGCTAAAAAGGTATCTCCCTCTTTTATTTCTCTTGAATCACATTTTAACATAAGAACACCTCAATATATCTTATGTTAAAGTCCCAAAGACGTGAAAAAAGAGTTGATGATCAACTCTCTATCGTTTCTTTTTTCATCCCATTTAATAACCCTTCAATAGCTTTTCTATCATTATAAGGGATTTTTTCTTTTCCCACTAAAATATACTCTTCATGCCCTTTTCCAAGCACTAACAAAATATCTTTTTCTTTTAGCATTTCTAGTGCCATCTTGGTTGCCTCATATCGGTTTTGTTCGACGTGATAATGACTCTTTTGATTTCCTTCTAACATATCTAAAACAATATGGTGAAAGTCCTCATCGTGCAAATCATCACTTGTGACAATGACAAAATCGGCATTTGTTAAAGCTAACTGCATCATAATAGGACGCTTTTTAGAATCCCTACTTCCTGTACAACCAAAGACAACATAGGTCTTTCGATGAGGAATCTCTTGAATGGTACGGAAGACATTCTCCATCGCATCAGGGGTATGAGCATAATCAATAATGATAGTGTTTTCTTTCCATTTTAAAATTTCCATTCTTCCTGGTGGAGGAGTTAAAAGTGGCATAATCTCTTCTATTTTCTCTTTCGAAATTCCTATAGAATCTAAAATCATAACCGCGCATAAGGCATTATAAATATTATATTTTCCAATTAGACTTGTTCGAATATGTAAACCGTTTACTGTAAAGGTATTGCCAAATTCATTCATCTTACTACCTTTTATTTGATAATCACTTTTTTGAAATCCATAGGTAACAACATTTCCAATTTCAAAATAAGAATGATACTCATCATCAATATTGACAAAACTCTTACCACTTTTCTTTACCTGATAAAAAAGTTGTTGTTTGGCTTTCGCGTAATTTTCCATGGTTTTATGAAAATCTAAATGATCTTGTGTTAAATTGGTAAAAATAGCATAATCAAAAAGAATTCCATTTAATCTTCCATAGGAAAGACCCTGACTACTTACCTCCATCACCACATATTGACATCCCGATTCATAAGAATCGATAAGCATTTCATAAATATCAGAAATTTCAGGAGAGGTATTTGGTAAGTCATAAATTTTTTTCTCTTTATAAAAGCCTAATGTACCAATATAAGAAGCTTTTTTTCCTAGTTTATTGAAAGCTTGATAAAGTAAATAAGCACTTGTTGTTTTACCGTTTGTTCCTGTAATACCAATAAGAGTCATTTTACCTAATTGTTCTTGGTAATGTTTATTTAACCATTCTTCTAAATATTTTCGTGTATCTGGAACAATCGTCGTTGAAACATCATAAGACCCCTCTTCCGCAATAATCTTAGTCGCTCCTTTTTCTATTGCCTTTTCAATGTAACTATGTCCATCACTAGAAATACCTCGTAAAGCAACGAAAGTATCTCCTGGAACTATTTTTCTAGAATCCGTTTTGATTGGTAACATTTTGTTCCCCCTCGACTATTTGATAATCTTCATAATGAGATTGATAATCCTCTAAAAGGTTTATCTCTTGATATTCAATGGTAACTAAAAAAGAATCATATAATAAATTTCTGCTTGCTAAATAAGCTTTTAAATCTATTTCTATTTTAGTTATTTGATGGTTCTCTTCTGTTACTTTTAGTGGAATCATCTGGAATTGATATTGACTTACTTTCTTACTATCCTTATAAGTCTTTTCTTCTAGTTTTTCAGAAAGATCTATCCAACCTAATAAAGAATCTTTTGAAAGTTCAACAGAAGCTAAAAGAGGAATGAAGTCAGTAGTATTTTTTAATGTCTGATTCAAAGTATCTACCTCATACACTTTTCCATCAAAAGAAGTATATTCTTTTCCTAAATACGTAAAGTAATATTTTTTATCAAAATAAGTTCCCTCAACCCTATCTTCTTTTAAAGAATACTGAAAACTCATGGTATATTCAAAATTATCCGCCATTCTGTAATTAGAAAGAGCATCCTGATTACTATTAGAAGAACTACTAAAGGAACGATAAGGATTAGGATGAGGCATAATTAAAACAGCAATAATATAGAACAAAAGAAAACCTACTAACCAAGCACCTAACTGCATTAATGCCTTTTTACGAGGATCTTTTTTTAATTCTTTATACTTTCGATAGGCCTCTTTTATCTTTTCAATTCTTCCCGATTTTTTCTTCATACTTACTCCAATACTTTTCCAATTAAATTTTCTTTATGAGGATATCCATTTATATAATCAGCTGCAAGCATTTTCTTTTTACCTTCTGGCTGAATTTCTGTTAAAAAAATCTCTCCATCTAACGTTGCAACCCCAATTCCTTCTTTACCAATACTAGTAATTGTTCCACAAGGTGGAACTTTTTTTTCATCCCCTATTTTAGATGCCCAAACTTTCATTCGTTTTCCATCTAAAATAGTGTATGCAACAGGAAAACTATTTAATCCCCGAATTTGATTATAGACTTCTCTTCTTTTCTTCGCAAAACAAATTTTTTCATCTTCCTTACTAATATTATAAGAAAAAGTTGCTTCTTCTTCTTTTTGTTTTATGCGAGATACCGATTTAGAAAAAATATCTGGTAAAGTTTCTTCTAATAAAGAAGCACCTAGGACACTTAATTTATCAAATAAAGTTTCTGCCGTATCGGTATCCAGAATAGGAATTTCTTTTTGACGAATAATATCTCCATCATCCATTCCTACATCCATATACATAATAGTAATCCCAGTCTTGGAATCTCCTTCCATAATTGCCCGGTGAATGGGTGCCCCACCACGATGTTTAGGAAGTAGGGAAGCATGAACATTGATACATCCATACTCGGGATAATCTAATATTTCTTTAGGAATAATTTGTCCATATGCACAAGTAACAATGATATCGGGATTTAAAGATAAAATTTCTTCATATCCTTTTCTAATCTTCACAGGTTGATAAATAGGAATATTCTCTTCTAATGCCACTTTTTTAACAGGAGAAATACTTAATTTGCCTTCTCTTCCTACTTGCTTATCTGGCTGTGTTACCACGCCTACTACTTGATAATGCTCTAATAACATTTTTAATACAGGAACACTAAAATCAGGAGTTCCCATAAATACGATTCTTTTTTCTTTGTTCATCTTATCACCTACTAACATTATATCAAAAAAGAATAATAATGTAGTGAATTATTACTCTTTAAACAAACAAAAAAAGATAGCTTACGCTATCCCTTTGTTAATTAAGTGATTTTTTAGAAGCAAAAGATCCTGCTACTAATGTAATTAATGATACAAACATCATAACTACATAAGTTGCGATTCCATCAAATGTATTTGGATTTTCTGGAACTTCAACTACTTTATAAACTGCTACTAAATCTAAATCTGATGTAATAGGAGTATCTAATCCTACTTCATTACCATTTGCATCAACGAATTTAACAAATCCTTTTGCATCTAGGTAAGCTTGTAATCCGCTACCCCAAGTTTCTTTCAAGATATCTCTTAATGTAGTACCAGGTTCTACTCTATAACCTACACCAATGCTTACTCCGTCTTGTGGAGCTACTCTAACAACTACACTATAGATTGCTGTTAAATTCATATCTGAAGTAATAGGAGTATCTAATTCTACTACATTACCTTCTTCATCAACGAATTTAATGAATCCTTCTGCATCTAGGTAAGCTTGTAATCCTGTACCCCAAGTTTCTTTCAAGATATCTCCTAATGTAGTGCCTTCTTCAACTTTGTAACCTACACCTTCGCTTACTCCATCTTGTGGAGCTACTTTAACAGTTACACTATAGATAGCTGTTAATTCTACATTTTCATTTAATATAGAATTTAGGTTATATTTGTTTCCATCTTTATCTACAAAATAATAGAAATGATCTTTACCAGCCCATTCTTTTAATAGGTTGGATGCACTTACTTTATCTCCTGCTATTAATGAGATTGTACTTCCTGAATTATTCAATTTAACATGAATGACATAAGAAGTTTTTGTAATAGCAACATTTTCACCTACTCTTGTTGATGAAGTATATTCTTTACCACTAGCATCATAGTAATGTGCTGCTGCATATTTATCGGTATCAAAATCTTGCATTGCGGTATCTAATCTATTACCATTTGCATCAACTGCATTTCCAATTCTTGTAGGAGCTCCGTTTTTACCAAGCTCTAACGTATATTCTACATCATTTAAAGATACTGTAATTTTCCATTTAATATATACTTCATTATTAGAAGTCCATGAAGTATTTTTAGTGGCTTCTTGTTCTTTGCCATCAGCATCTACATAATAAAATCCAACAAATGTTTTGTTTTTATTATCTTCGGAATCTCTTTCAGCTGCTAACGCTTTTTTTAAATTTGTATTTTTACTCTTGCCCCAAGTATCATTTTTTTGTAATTCATAACGTACTCCATTGAATGTAACGTACACTACTTCTGTTCCAGCATTATTTATGTATTTTACTCCTGTAATATTTGGTACTTCTCCTTCATAATCTTCTGGAACTACAATACTAGTATTGGTACGACTTTTAGATAGATTAGAAAAAGTATCCTCTACATTTTCAGCATCTGGAGAGATTTTTGAACCTTCATAAGAATAGATGGTTATTCCTTTAGGCAAATCTATCCCTTCTCCTTCAATTACTAATTCTGTTTTATTAGACTGACTTTTGTCATCACCAACTAAAATAAGTCCACCATTTCCGGTTACATTTAGACCATTAACCGTTGTTTTTGATTCTTGATCTCCTGATGATAATACCCAAACACTACCCCATCCACTTAAAAAGTTTGGTGTTTTTATTGTGGTATTTTCAATAGTAGTAGTACCATAACTTTCTACTCCTACGGAACCTCTTGCTTTACTATCAACTTCAATAACGGAATCTTTGATTACTAATTTAGATTGTTCATTTTTTACTGTAATAAGATTTCCTTTTACCGTAACACCATTTAGAGTCATTGAAGTAGCATCACTCTTGTTAGCGATACAAGAACTATTTGTATTTGGACAATCAATAGATCCTTTTTCAGAACCAGTATCTTGAATAGTTAAAGTACCATGATTTTCAATACCATATCCTGAAGCTGGCCCTGTAATCTTATGACCTTTTAAATCAATAGTTATAGTTTTTCCTGATTGAACAGTTATGGTTGAATCAAGCGTAATATCTGTTGATAACTCGATTGTTCCATCAGAATTAAGCGCACTGTTTAAACCACTAAAGTCGCTAACAGTTTGTGCCTCAGCATGTACATTAACTGTGAATAATGCTACAAATGCTAAAGCAATCGTTCCAATTAAATTTGAAACTTTTTTCATTTTCTTTCTTCCTCCCCATATATTTAATCAAAATTTAATCGATAAGTCCCCACTTATCTGGTGATATATAATAAGCGAATTTTGAAATATTGTCAATCTTTTTCTATTAAATTCTATTATTTCCAAAAAATTCTTGGTAAAATTGGTAAATGAAAAAGATAACTTACGCTAAGTAACAATTTTTTCATTTACTTTCTTGCATTACTTATTATAATGTGTTTTTCCTTTTTTATACCCTACTTTCTTTTTCTCACTATTTGTTGTTATTTTTTTTAAAATATTTTACAATAAAGATGCAATAAAACGTCCTGCTAATGCGTTGTTATAATGAGAGGAGCAAAAAGATGGAACAGTCAAAAACTACAGATAGAGACCATGCTTCTTTAGAAAGTTTGCTTTTAAACATCAAAGATGAAAATTCTTTTCATGAACTATATATTCTTTTAAAGGCGCCTATCTATGGTTATAGTTTAACGATTTTAAAAAATCAAGAGGATGCTTTAGATAACGTTCAAGATGTTTTTATCACTCTTTATAACCAAATTGATTCTTATCAAGAAGGAACAAAACCCATGAACTGGATTTTTACCATTACGAAAAACAAAGCACTTTCTAAAATACGGAAAAGAAAGAATACTATCGAATTAGAAGATAATACATTCTCCTTTTCCAATGAAGAAGATCAATTATTTTTTAAAGTTTTAATGGAACAGCTTAAAGAAGAAGAGCGGACAATTATTTTACTTCATCTTTTATGGGGATTTAAACATCGTGAAATTGCCGAAATCCTAGATAGTAAAGTATCCACGATTCTATCCAAATATAATCGAGCAATCAAAAAATTAAAAGAAATGGGGGCATCTAAATGAAAGATTTAGAAATAAAAAACCAAATATATCGTGTATTTGATGAACAAGTTCCTGATGAATTTCAAAAAATCCTCTCAAAAAGCAAAGAAGAAGAAAGGAAAAAATATATGGAAAAAAGAACCAAAAAACAGGGGTGGTTGTGGAAATTTGCGATAGCATTTTTATTCCTATTCATGTTAGGAGGAGGTTTTTATACCTACCAAAGAAATTATTTAGTAGATTCTACTATTGATATTGATGTTAATCCAAGCATTGAATTACAAGTAAATAAAAAAGAGAAAATTGTAAAATGGCAAGCTTTAAATGATGATGCGAAAGAGATTCTAAAGGATATGGATTTTAAAGGAGTTGATATCGATATTGCTCTAAATGCTATTATCGGTTCCATGGTAACCAAAGGATATCTAGATGATTTATCAAACTCTATCCTTATTTCTGTTGATAACAATGACACTAAAAAAGCAGAAGAACTTCGCCAAAAGTTAGTTGCAAAGATTGATACTCTTTTAAATAATGATAAGATTGAAGGATCTGTTTTAAGTCAAACACTTTCTACTTCAAAAGAAGCGGAATCATTAGCACAAAAATATCATATTTCTTTAGGAAAAGCAGAATTAATTTTAGATGTTGTCAAAAATAACTCTCTTCTTAAAATAGAAGATTTAGTAAATTTATCTATTAATGAAATTAATGTTTTAACGCAAGGAAAAGAAAATAGTTTAACCACCGTTGAAAAAAAAGGAACTGCTAGTACCAAAGCTTATATCGGAGAAGAAAAAGCAAAAAGTATTGCCCTTACTCATGCGGGAGTAAAAAATCCTTCTAATTTAGAAGTAGAATTTGATACTGAAGATGGGCTTATCCTTTATGAAGTAGAGTTTAACGATAAAGATTATGAATACGATTATGAAATTAATGCTTTAACAGGAGACATTATTACCTCTTATAAAGAAAAAGATAATGATCATCAATCTTCTAATAGTAATAACGCTAACTTTATTTCTTCAGAGAAAGCAAAAGAAATTGCTCTTAATCATGCCGGAGTTAAAAATCCTTCTAATCTAGAAGTAGAATTAGACCGCGAAGATCAAGAATATAGTGTTGATTTTAAATATAACGGGTATGAATATGACTATGAAATTAACGCTATTACTGGAAAGATTATCAAATCTGAAAAAGAAAAAGATAATGATAATCAATCTTCTAATAATAATGCCAACTTTATTTCTTCAGAGAAAGCAAAAGAAATTGCTCTTAATCATGCTGGAGTTAAAAATCCTTCCAATCTAGAGGTAGAATTAGACCGCGAAGATCAAGAATATAGTGTTGATTTTAAATATAACGGGTATGAATATGACTATGAAATTAACGCTGTTACCGGAAAGATTATCAAATCTGAAAAAGAAAAAGACAATGACTAAAAGGAAGAGGAGCAAATCCCCTTCTTTTTTCATGCTTTTAAAATAATAGAAACGACTTTCTATTTCACCAAAAAAGGAATGATTCCTCATTCCTTATCATATATAAAGTCCTTCTTTTTTTCTTCCGCGATTGAAATCAATTTCTACATCGTCAACCATAGCTATGACTACTTTTTTTTCTTTTAGGCTCTTTTTCACATCAATAATTCGTTGATTACTAGAACCTCTAAATTTTAGGTTATAACTATGTTTTGCCATGATAAAAGGGCCATCCACTAAGATATCAATTTCCTTTAAGAAATCCATAATAGCTGGATTTTTTTTACTCATAGCAAGAAGATCTTCGTATATAAAGCCAGTATAACACCAGACATCCATTTTCTTTTTATGCACATATTTGGCAATAACTGCACAAGAATCCGGTTGATAGAAAGGATCTCCCCCACTAAAGGTAACACCAGTTTGAGCTTCTAGTTCATCTATTTCTTCTAAGATATCCTGAACCTCAATTACCCATCCACCTTCAAAATCATGGGTTTCTGGATTATGACATCCAGGACAGTCATGTCCACATCCTTGTGTCCATATAACTGTCCTAATGCCAGTTCCATCTACGACACTATCTGGTTGTAAGTCACTTGCTAAACGAATTGTCATTATTTTGCTTCTGAGCAGACTTTCATAGAGCTTTTTACTTCATTGATTCCAGAATGTTTTACTCTATCTTTTTCTTCTGCTCTCTTTCCATCGTTAAAACGTTTTACATCTCCTGAAAGATATCCTGTTACTCTTCTAATTCTTTCAAAACCTACACCTTCACCAACTAATTTTTCCATAAATCATTCCTCCTTCTTTCTTTAACATCCACAATTTAATGATTTTATTTCTTCAAGTGGTACTGTTTCAAACTCTTTGCGTCCACATCCTGGGCACACATCACCAATTACCCCAACATATCCACATACAGGATCTCGATCAACTGGATGGTTAATTGCTCCATAACCAATTCCAGATTCTTTCATCAAGCGAATAACACTTTCAAATGCTTCTACATTTTGAACGGTATCTCCATCTAACTCGATATAAGAGATATGTCCACCATTTGTTAAAGCATGATATGGTGCTTCTAACTCAATTTTTTTCTTAATACTAATATTGTAATATACTGGAACATGGAAAGAATTCGTATAATAACTTCTATCCGTTACTCCTTTGATATTTCCATAAATGGCTTTATCAATATTTACAAATCTTCCAGATAATCCCTCTGCAGGAGTTGCAATCAATGTGAAGTTTAAATTCCATTTCTTACAATATTCCGTACATCTATTTCTCATGAATTTAATGATTTCAAGGCCTAACTTTTGAGCTTCTTCACTTTCTCCATGATGTTTTCCAATAAGTGCCTTTAAAGTTTCAGCAAGGCCAATAAATCCAATTGTTAATGTACCATGTTTTAAGATTTTTCTTAAACGGTCAGTTGGTTTTAATTTATCTCCATCTGTCCATACTCCTGAACCTAGCAAGAATGGGAAGTTATACACTCTTTTGTTACATTGAATTTCAAATCTCTCAAGAAGTTGATCTCTTACTAAATCCATCATTTCTCCTAGATCTTCATAGAAACCTTTCATATCTGCCTTATCTCTTTCATGTAAGCAAATACCATGTTTGATACCAAGTCTTGGCAAATTGATAGAAGTAAAAGATAGGTTTCCACGACCACCCGTAGTCTGATTATTTAAATCTGTTACATCTGCCATAACACGAGTACGGCATCCCATATATCCAACTTCTGTTCTGAAATCTCCTGGTTTATAATACTCTAAATTAAATGGAGCATCTAGGAAAGAGAAGTTAGGGAACAATCTTTTTGCAGAAACCTTACAAGCTAATTTAAATAAATCATAGTTTGGATCTGTAGGATTGTAATTGACTCCTTCTTTTACTTTAAAAATAGATACTGGGAAAATTGGTGTTTCCCCTTTTCCTAACCCAGCATAAGTTGCCTCTAGGAAATTACGGATAACCATTCTTCCTTCAGCAGAAGTATCCGTACCAAAGTTAATAGATGAAAATGGTACTTGAGCTCCCGCTCTAGAATGCATTGTATTTAAATTATGAACAAAAGCTTCCATGGCTTGATAAGTTTGTCTATCCGTTTTTGCAAAAGCTCTTTCATAAGACTTTACAAACAATCTTTTAATTTGTTCAGAATCTTGATAAATTGGTTCAAACCTATCAATATCAAATTCTAAAGTAGGTAATTTATCTATTTCTTTCGCAATGCGGTCCATATTGATAAATGGGAATAAATCTTCATAATCTAATAAATCATAAATTTGTTGTTTGAACTCTTTTTTGAATGTCTTCAAAACACCAGGTGCCATATAATAATCAAAAGCTGGAATAGATTGACCTCCGTGTTGATCATTTTGATTAGATTGAATAGCAATAGCGGCAAGGGCACTATAAGAACCAATACTATTAGGAGTTCTTAGATGTCCATGTCCTGTTGAAAAGCCATTTTTAAATAAGCGGTCAAGTTCAATTTGCATACAAGTAGTTGTTCCCATAGCAAGGAAGTCCATATCATGAATGTGGATATCTCCCTCATCATGAGCTTGACTGAATCTTTTCTTCATTAAGTAAGCTTTAGCGAATTCCTTAGAAACGGTACTACCATATTGAAGCATCGTTCCCATAGCGCTATCACCATCGATATTCGCATTTTCTCTTTTGGTATCATCTTCATTAGCAGATTTTAGTCCAAGACCTTCCAAAGTTTTCAAAAATTTATGAAGTCTTTTGTCATCTGAAAATAATTCCCGAGATTGATTTCTTCTTTCCCGATATTCTGAGAAAGAAGCACGAACATCGTCATATCCTTGGCGACCTAGTTCTTCTTCAATTAAATCTTGAATTTCTTCAATTTTAATTTTGGCTTCCTCTTTATATTTTTTCTCAATTGCCTTAATGACACCTAAATAGACTTTATTAACGTCTTTTCCGGTATATACCTTTCTTTCTTCCTCTGCATTTTCATTTGTTGTAACTACGCTATCAAAACCTTTTTTAATAGCAAGAGCAATTTTACTTGCATCAAAGTCTACTTTTTTGCCATTTCTCTTGATGACGTCAAGAGTGATTTTTGTATATGAATCTGACATCTTAATCCTCCTACCTTCTAGCTAGAATTATACTCTTCTTAATTCACAGAAATCAATAGTTTTTGATCACTTTTTGAGTGGTTTTTGCATGATGTTACCTTTTTGTGTTTATTTATAAAAAATTCATTTTCAAAAAATTTACATTTTTTAATTTTTCATTTTTTTCTTTTTTTGTCATCCGCGTATTTTTGACGCGTCAAGTCTTTATTTTCCTTTATTTTCAATAGTTTTTTTAAAAATCTTTTATTTTTGTTATTTTTTTATTTTTTCAAAAAATTGGTTTTTTCAATTTTTGTTTTCTTCATTTTTTTCATTTTTTGCTTTTTTGAAATTTTGATTCTTTGAAAAATAAGGGCAAACAAACGTTTTAAAATTCTTTTTTTAAAGAATTAAAAAAGTGCCTGATTTTGGCACTTCCTATTTTTTTAAAAAAGTTCTAAACAAGTATCTGGATTGATTCCTAAATTTGTAAAAAATGGATGAATAGAAGAAGTATTATCATAAAGGAATTTTTCTTCTCCAGAAGGAAAGGTAATTCGGTAAGGACCAATACTATCTGGTATTTCATTTCTACTATCTTCTAAAAAAGAAATTGGTAGAGAATAAGTACCTGTTTTACTTACTAAAGTTCCATTCTTACTACCATAGATATATTCATATGTTTGATCTTCGTATAACTTTAAAATAACGGTATCACAATCGATTCTAGCAGATTGAATACTAAAATAAAGTTTTTTGGCGGAAGAAGACCACTCTTCATTTGTAAGGATACTATTCCATACTTTTTGATCCGTTTCTGATAATTGATCCTTCGTAATAGTTATTTCCTTTTCTTCTCCTTGGAAAAGAGAATCAATAAGGCGAAGTGCCTCCTTTTTTCCTTCCTCTGAAAAAGAAATAGAAAACTGATAATGGATAGGATTACATGGTGACTTTATACACTCTACTTGCTCTTCTACAAAGACCTCAATATTACTTTCTTCTTGATGAACCTCGTATTTATTCATTCCTTCTTGATAGAAAATAATTCTTTCTTGACTAACATCCTGTTGATTTTTCTTTTTAGGATATGATGGTAGTACCAAAAGAGAAAGTACAATCACAAGAAAAACAAGAAAACAAAATCCTGAAATAAAAAGAAGAATCTCTTTGATATTTTCACTTTTCATAGCATCCTCCTAGTTTTCTTCATTATATCGCATCTAAAAAAAAGAAGCAATTACTTGCTTTCCTTCTTCCCTTTTCTTTGACAATTTGGACAGAAATAGGTGCTTCTTCCTCCCACAACTATTCTTTCAATAGTAGTTCCACACACTTTACACTTAGATTGATTATGGACCAATAGTTGTTGTTGAAATCTACCATGAACACCCTTTTCTGGCTCGTAACTTCGAATCGTTGTTCCTCCCATAGAAATAGCTTCTCCTAAAATCATTCTCGTACTTTCAATAATACTTCGACATTGATCTTTAGTAAGTTGTGATGAGAGTTTTAAAGGATGGATATGACTGACAAATAGAATTTCATCTGCATAAATATTTCCAATACCTGCTATCACACTTTGATCTAGTAAAGCCGTTTTAATAGGAATTTTCTTACCCTTCCATTTTTCCTTTAAATAGGCCTCTTTTAGGCATTTATCCCAAGGTTCATATCCAACATCTTTTAATGGTTTTTCATCAAAACAAGTCCCTTTAGGGAATAAATAAAGGCGTCCAAATTTACGAGTATCCTGATAGCGTAACTCTTTTCCATTATCTAATAAAAATACAACATGTTCATGTTTATTTAACTCTTCTTCAGGATCTTTTAAAAAATACTTTCCTTCCATCCTTAAATGGCTCAATAATTCATAATGTTCTAAGTGAAAAATAAGCCACTTCCCTCTTCTTGTAATTGCCTCTATTTTCTCATCTTGAAGAGATTTTATAAAATTCTCTTTTGTTTGATTAGCAAGTATCTTTGAGTAATAAATAAAAATGCTTTTTATCCTTCGTCCTATCAAATAACGTTCTAAAGTTCTTCTTACCGTTTCTACTTCTGGTAATTCTGGCATTATAATCCCAACACCTTTTCTTCAATATCTTCTTTAATTCGATATCCAGCTGGTTTTCCTTCTTTTAAAATACTTAATAAATTTTCGTAAGAAGTGCCTTCCATCTCACATAAATAAGTAATAACCACATCAGATTCCATTCCAAATTCACTCATAGCATTATAGATTAAATCACAAAGATATCCATCAAATAAATCATTATTTTTCTTTTCAAGTGCTTCCTCCGTAAGAGAGCTTTCTCTTAGGTGATACGCTCCATCAAAAGTTAAATCTCGACCATTAGAAAAAGAGCAATAAAATGGCATATCGACTAAATCATAGCCAAGATGAGATAAATAAAGAATTTCTTCTTTCATTTTCATGAGGGATTGTTTTAAAAAACGTTCATTATACCCAAAAGAAGAAATCCAATCTCCTGTTTTCCATTTTGTAGCTATTCCACAATAAACCCCATCGCGATAAATAGGATATCTAGGAAGTAAAATGGATTTTGTTTCTATTTTAGAAACTTGTAAACAAGTGTTTTCAGAAATAAATTCTTTCACTTTTTGAAAAATGCGAATACGATGATTCCCTATATGATAAACATCTAAATCTGGTGTGTGATAACAAAAATCGGTTGTTTCTAATACAATATTTTTTTTCATGTTAACACCCCTAACCGAAATTACATCATTATATAATAAAACAACTAAGAAAGTCAACCCATAAGAAAAATAGGCATCGCCTATTTTTACATTTCTGGATAAACGCTTACTTGTTTTCTATCTTTTCCAACGCGTTCAAATTTTACATATCCACTAATTTTAGCATAAACAGTATCATCTTTACCAATACCTACATTTGTACCTGGATAAATTTTAGTTCCTCTTTGACGATAAAGAATAGATCCACCTGATACATATTCTCCATCAGCAGCTTTCGCACCCAATCTCTTAGAGATAGAGTCACGTCCGTTTTTTGTGGAACCTTGACCTTTTTTATGGGCAAATAATTGGATATTTAATGTCATCAATTTCATCGATGAGCACCTCCTATCTTAATATCTTTATAAAGTTTGGGTAATCATGAGCAAGTTGTCTTAGTAAACTTAACATATTTTCAATTAGTTTATCAATCACATCACTGTGTTTCATGATACCAATTTCTAAAAATCCATCTTTTTCTGTATATACAACGCATTCCTCATCAATACTTATTAAAGCATTTATGGTTGTAATACAAATACAAGATATGGAAGCACATACAATATCATACCCCTCATCAGCATATTCTGTATGTCCCTCTACTCTTATATAATGATATTTATCATCTTTTTTCTTTATAGTTATGGTAGTCATACTATTTTACTTTAATACTCTTAATTTCTACTTTTGTATATGGTTGACGATGTCCTTGTTTTCTACGGTAATTCTTCTTTTGATTATACTTATAAACAATTACTTTTTTCGTCTTACCGTGTTTTACAACTTCACCTGTAACAACAGCTCCAGCTAAATAAGGTTGACCTACTTTATCATTTACCATTAAAACTTTGTCAAAAGTAACAGTTTTTCCTGCTTCTTCGTCTAATTTTTCAACGTAAAGTACAGTTCCTTCTTCAACTAAGTATTGTTTTCCCCCAGTCTCAATAACTGCTTTCATATTATCCTCCTTTTAAAATCTCAGACTCGCCATCAAGGTCCTTCTCATATACTCCTCTCTGCGCGGTTGTAGAATGAGGCTCTACACAGTTATAAATTTTAACACATTACCCTTTATTTGTCAACAAAAATAAAGGAAAAGAAAAAAGAAACTAGTTTCCTAGTTTCCTTCTCCTGCATTAGGAGCTGATTCTGTTTGTACTGGCGCAAACTTAATTTCATAAGAAAGGTATTGGGTACCATCCTCTTTATCCGTTTCTACTTTCGTAAATCCTTCTCCAAACTTGTAATCAGGAGAAGTATGTACCTCTACCATAAGAGCTCCTTTTGTCTCTGTAAATAACTTTAAATCATCATTCGTTAGTTTAAAAGCATCTTTTCCAATAGCTTCTTCAAACGGATCTAAGAAGCCAATAGCAAAGTCTAACCAATGAGCTTCTGAAACATTATCAGCATTTGCATCTACCGTCATGACTTTTCCAGATGGATTTGTAAATGTTAAAGTAACATATTCAATTCCCTCTATCTTAAATAGATTTTGGAAAGCAGTCTTTAATCCAGCACTCATACAAGTCTCATATACTGTATTTGTGCCATGATAGAAAGAGAATGTTAATTGATTATCCTGAACAGATAATATGTATTTCTCTAATTTCTTTCCTTGACTATTGATATTACTTTCCATAATGTTTTTAGCAGCTGCATTAAATGTTTCACTAGCAATAGCCTTCTTACCAAAGTGAAGATGATAAGTAAATTCTTTTGCTCCAGAAGAAGTTCTGTATTCATCCCCTAAAGTAACTTTGACAGAAATTTCTTTTCCATCTAAATCTTTCATTGTCTTACTGTCAAGATTATTATTCTGAGTATTTAATATTTTATTAAGCGCATTCTTTATGGCAGTAGTAATAGACTCATCATTGTTCGTATCTAAGGCAAAAGTTTCTCCGCCATAGATAAGATCGATTTCATCAACCGTCGCATCTTTAATTAATGAAGCAATATTTTTTACAAGATTTTCTAAACCTTCGGTGGCCTTTTTATTTTCTTCTGCCTCTACAAAAACGGTATTGGTCTTCGTATTTACACTAGTCGTAAAATCACTTAAAGTAGCTTTTATTTTCTCATCAAAAGTTTTTAAAGTCATTTCATCATACCATTTAGCAGTTAAAACTGTATCTTCTGATACCTTAAGAGGTTCTGTTACTTTTTCCTCTTCTTTTAACCAATCACCAAGAACTTTTCCTTCTTTGGTTCCTGTCTTTAACTTTTCAATGGTAACTTCATAAGTAGCTTCTAGTGTTACTTTGCCATTAACAGGAGTAAAAGTATTATTTACTGTTTGTCCTGGCGTGTAACAAGACTCTCCTACTTTCCAACATTTTACTGTTGGGTGATAAGTATCTACTGTTTGGTTACTTTCATCAAACTTCCAAGTAACTTTGATTTCTTTTTCATAAAAATCACCGGTTGGAATGCTATTATCTTTTCCATAGTAGAAAGTAATCGTTGGTACTTCTTTTCCTTCTACTAAAGTACCACCCTTAGGATCAAGAACTAATTCGTATGTCCAAATAGCCTTTAACTCAGTATTCTCTGGACGAACAGTAAACTTTGTACCTACATTTACTTCTTCCTTTTCTCCTGTTTCATCATTTTCTACTTCGTAAGCCCATCCTGCAAAAGTATATCCTTCTTTTACTGGTGTTGGTAACTGAATTGGTTCATCTTCTACGGTGTAAGTGTTAGGTACAGAATCACAGTCTTCACACTTTTCATAAGAAGTTTCATCAAATGTTAAATTATAATGAATAATATCCCATTTAGCATAAACCGTAATTCCTTCTTCTGGAATGGTTGTAAATTCATATTCTTGACTAAGTTCTGAATCACTATACCATCCCGCAAATGTGTATCCTACTCTTGTTGGATCTTTAGGTTTCTCTACAGGATCACCAGTTTCTCCGGTTAAAGGTGTAACAAAAGATCCACCATTTGATTCAAAGACAATCGTATTATTAGATACTTTCCAAGTAGCCGTAAGTTCTAAATTTTGTGGCGTTTTTTCATTAATCTCAGTAACAGGATTTCCCTCTTTATCTACCCATCCCAAGAAATCATAATAATCTCTTTCGATAGTCTTAAGAGTTGGATAACTCCATTTTAAAGTAAGAGTAATTTTATCTCCATCTACTGTCGTTAATTTAGATACTTTCTCCTCTAAATCATAAGTCATGTTTTCATCTTGAATCCAACTATCATAAGTAGCTTTTGGTGATTCTACATCAACTGTACTACCGTATCCATAATCATAACTAATACGATATTCTTTTTGGAATAAATCTCCACCAGCTAATTGGAAGACATCCGTATATTTATGTTTTTCTTCTTTAACATTCACACCATCGGTATAAACAATCGTATACTCAATTGGATTAGTTTTCGCTGTTAAAGTAACATTAGATGCTGGCATAGTATAGTTTCCTTTTACTACTTTAGAAGACCAACCAGCAAATTTAAATCCTTCTTTAACACTCGCATCAACAGTGACTTTTTCACCATAGTAATAAGTTCCTTTTCCTTTAAGAGAAGAAACACCCTCATCGCCTTTTAAGGTTAAGGTATATTTATTTCTAGAATAATAATATTTAACAACCGTGCTTCCATCATCTGCTAATTCAACGGTAGTTCTACTAGGAGTCTTAAATCCAGTATAATTATGCGTACTAGGGGTAACCGTACTTCCTTTATACTCTGATAGTAAATCTACTTTATCATAAGAGTCATATTCTCCATCTAATCCCATAAGATAATGCTCTACACGATAACTTACTTTCTCGTTTTCAAGCCATCTTGCTTCGATAGTGATATCCTCTTTAATTCCTTTGCTAAAATCGAATTTATTATTTTTTACATACCATCCATCTAAATGATATCCTTTTCTCTCAGAAACGGATGGTTCTTTTACTTTTTGATTATACTCTATTTCTTGTTTTGTAACATTTCCCATACCGTCATCAATTGTTACAGTATAGGTATTGATTTGCCATTTTGCTTCGAGCTTCATATCTTTTGTTACTTCTTTACTGAAATCATACTTTTCACCATCAAGATACCAACCTAAGAATTTATATCCCTCTTTTGTAGGAGCTTCTGGTTCTTCTAAGTCGCTACCTTTACGAACTGTATCTGAAGTATATTCTTTTCCGTCAGACATAAAAGATACTTCATAGCTATCCTTATGGCAGAATGACAATAAGAGAAGAATTAACACAACCAATAGAATAAAGATAACTCCTAACTCTATCGCTTTTCCATTTGATTTTTTCTTCTTTGGAACAGCAACTTCTTGACGAATAGAACTAGGTTCTCTTTTCGGTGTTTGATTAGCACTAATCTCTCTAGCAACAGGAGGTTTACTACTTACATTATTTGCAGTGTTTTTAGCATTAGCAGTATTTTTCGTAGTATTAGACTTACTATTTACACGTCTATTTCCTGTTTGCTTTTTCTTATTATCTTCATTGCTCACAAACATTCTCCTTCCTTTTTCCCCTAAATTTTGGAGCCTACCACTCCTACCTCATTATTATACACGATTCTTAAATTTTGTCTATATTTTGTCAACAAAAACCGACTTTTTTAAAGAAATTCCGATAATGAGCATTATGTAGAGTACCAGCTTGATGGATGGTATCAAGAAAATACAAAGTGGACAGAACAAATGCCAGTTACTAATAATATAAAATTAGTAGCAAAATGGAAAAATGTTATTGATACCGATACGTATATTAATGATAGTTGGAAAAACAACACAGGTAACATACTAGAAGAAAAATGTACATCATCTGGATTTTTTACAAAAACATATAGTTGTAGCTATAGTGAGACACAAGGAACTATTTATAATTTACCTACAATGACAAATCAAAATTTAAAAATTGATATTCAAGCAGCTTATAAAAAAGTGGACGATGTCATTACTAATACTAGTAGTCTTATAAATTCTACCAAGAAATTACTAGAGGCATCGGGAGTACAGTCCATTGTGTTAGAATATAGTGATACAACTGGCTCTAAAACAACGATTACTTTAAATAAAGGAAATGTAACAAATGATAATGTATATGAGAAAATTAAGGAATTATTTACAGCTATGACAAACACATCTAAAGCTGAGAATACATCCGATAGAAAGTTAAGCTCTCTAAATGGAAAAAAGTTTACCTTAAAAGTTGTTGCAAGTGAAGATTCTATCATATCAAAAAATAAATCTTCAAAGATTATTTATACTGTTTCTTTTGCAGCAACAAATCATGTGGTAACCAATGCATATTGGCAAAATTTTAGTTCTAAAATTGCTAACAATATCATTTCAAATTATCAAAAGAAAGAAACATCTGGTTGGAAGTATGGTTATTATTTAACCTTGCCAACAGAGAAAGATCCAAATATATATTTAGAGTATCATGTTGGAATTGAAAACTCTTCTCTTGCAGATGTTGCTATGGAAAGAGGTTTTAAAACAGCATTTTGGAATTTGTTAGGAAATACTGCTTTAACAGCAACAGATGAAGGCGGTCCTTTCCCAAATACGCCTATTGGAAAAATACAAATGACTTATATGCCACCTGATAAAAGTAGCAGTAGTGATGTGGAATTTATTCCTACTGATTTATACGCTACAGACAAATGGGCATTAGTTCTTTCTGGAAAGATGAGTCAACTTTTGAAAAAATTTGGTAATTTAACTAGTAGTTCTAATGCGCAAACAGCAGGTTCTACTGTGGAAATTCATCTAGAGATTCGTCCTGACTGGGAACTCGCAGACGATTTTACTTATCCAATGGATTATACGCTAATATTTAGGAAAAAAGCTGATAGTAAGTTACAATCATAATAAAGCATCTTTTGAATCATTAAATATTCATTATTAAGAAAGAAATTTAATTTTCTAAATAAAGTGGTGCGGTTGAAATATTAAAAAAGAAAAATCTAATTCAATTTGAATTAGATTTTTTCGTTTATTATGATCTAGGACCAAATGTAATTGTATATTCTAGTGGGTATTTAAAGTCATCTTCTAATGCCCAGTCACTTCTTACATTAAGCGTAACAGTTACAGATAATCCTGCCAAATCAGAATTTTTTAATGATAAAAACCCAAACATACCTTTTCCTAAAGCTGTTCCTAAATCTCCAGCTAAACCTAGTGCATAACTAGTCCATGCATTATCTGCCACATTCTCTGGTTTAGTTGTAATATCCATTGTCTTTTTTCCAACGAAAACTAGGTGTAGAGACTCTACAAATGTATATGGATAAGCGGTTAAATTGGTTGGTTCTCCTAAAATATCCCAGAAAGCAGTTTTAATTCCTGCTCCAGATAAACCTCCAGAACTTGCAGTCGCTAAAGTAGCATTTGGATCAACATATTTCAAGGTTAAATTGCTTCCATCAACGAGTAATTCATAATGGGTTGTTCTATGGGAATTAATATGTCCATTGGTGTTGTTGGTAACTTTATTACTAAGAGATAAGAAGTGGCTATTAGATTCTACTTTCTTACTAGTAAATGTAGTCGTATAAGTAACACTACTTCCTGTTCTACCTTTTAAAAGAGAATTGTTATCTACGTCAATTTGAATGGTAAATTTCTTTGGTGTAGTAGAACTATAAAGAGAACTTAATTTTCTATTCTCTTCAGATGTCTCTTTAGATGTATCTGTCATTGCCTTTGCTAATTTCTTTAGTTCTGAATAAATATTATCTTTAGTTACTGTATAAGTAGTGGAGTTATATTTTAATGTAACAGTTTTTACTCCTGGAGTAGTTAATAATTTTTTCATATAAGTGACGTAGTCTCCACTTTCTGTTAATACAGTAGTTATTTTTTCATTAACTTGAATAATATCTGCTGTAACATTAGTACTGCTTAATGTAGAAGTAAAATAAGTAGGATCTTGAATATTGTCATTAATATACTTATCAGTATCTACGATATTCTTCCAATGAGCAGTTAATTGTAAGTCACTTGTTACAGTAATAGAAGTATCTTGTTTTTGACTTTCTTTATACCATCCGTCAAATTGGTACTCTACATAATGCTCATTATCGGCATCTTTTGTAGTAGATGGCAATTCCACTGTTGGATAATTCCAATCTTTCGGTACCAAAGTAACGGTTTGTCCTGTTTGTGTTGGAGTAATTAAATCTGCCATTTCAGTACCTGATGCATATGTTTTATCATCACTAGAATCTTTTACCTTCCATGTCTTTACAGTAGCATTTACAGTTTTGGCATCTACAGTTTTTCCACCAGCAACATCAAATGTTACTGTATATGGATTTTTAATCGTATCTGCAACGGCTGCTGTATGTTTATCACCAAAGACAAATATTTCCGTTTTATCTTTTGAATTTCCGTCTTTACTATAGATAACAGTATAGGAAATTCCAGTTCTCTTAGCATAGTAAGTTTTCTCTCCTGTTGTTCCTTTTGAAATATTGTCTACTGGACTACCAGTAAAAGTTTCACTTTCATACCATCCATCAAAGGTATATCCACCTTGAATACCTTGTGGTGTTAAAGTGGCTCCTTCCTCAATGTTATAGGAAGCATTTGATGAAGTTCCAAGGGTCTTATCAACAAGGGTAATTTTATATGTCTCTATTATCCATTTTGCATAGAATGTTTTTTCTCCTGTTGATCCTGTCGTAATAGAAGTTACTTTCGTTCCATCTTGATAATTATTGGTTGTATACCAACCATCAAATGTATAACCATTCCTTGTTGGTGTTGGTAAAGTATAAGTTTCATCTACTACGGTATAGGTCCTTTTAGCATCCTCTGGTACAGTTCCTTGAGATACACTACCCTCATAAGTTAACCCTTCATATTTGATGTTATAAGGAACAGTTTCCCATTTTGCTTCTAAGTCATAACTTCTAGTAGTTCCTTTTGGAATATTGTCTACTTTTGTTTCAGTTCCTTTTTCATACCAACCTTTAAATGTATAACCATCATGACTTACTGGATCAAGGAAAGTAACGCTATCTTCAACAGTATAATTTTTTGAAGATTTAGTTCCAAATTTGTCATCAAATGTAACGGCATAAGTTATTTTTTCCCATACAGCATATAATGTAATATTTTCACTTGGTGTTAAAGTAGAAACTGTTACTCCTGGTTGATAATCTGCATTAGTCGCATTTTTATTAGTAGACCAACCTAAGAATTTATATCCTGTTCTCGTATATTCATCACTCGATAATACTGATTCTACATCATAGATATGGGTTGTGTTATTTACGGTTCCTGTAGCTTTACTTACAGAAGTTTCAGGAACATTAGCATCGTAAATTACTGTATAAGTATTAGGTGCCCATACTGCATATAAAGTTACTGTTGCTTCATCACTTGTTAAGTTAGGAATTTCATTTCCTGGTTGATATTCTGCTTCAGTAGCTTCTGCTTTAGTAGCCCAACCTTTAAAAGTGTATCCATCTCTTGAATATTGATTAGATGATAATTTTTCATGACCATCATAAGTATGAGTTGTATCATCTACTTTTCCAGAAGGTTCAGAAGTTCCGTTTCCTTTATTAGCATCATAAGTTACTGTATAAGTATGTGCTTTCCATACTGCATATAAAGTAACCTTTTCATCACCTTTTTCTCCGGTTGCTAAATTATTGGCATTTTTAACGCAATCCTCACAACTATCTTGTGAAGTTTCATGCTTTGTTTTACTCCATCCTAAGAGGTCATATCCTTCTCTTGTGACAGTAGTCTTTGTTAAATCACTTATTTCATCATAAGTATGAGTTGTTGGTGCAATGGTATCAGGAGTTGGAGTAGAACTTCCATTTCCTTTATTTACATCATACTCTACTGTATAAGTATTAGGTGCCCATACTGCATAGAGTTGAATATTTTCATTATCTTGATCAGCCATATTTCCGACAGGTTGTTGATCCGTATATTCTTCTTTCGTTGCATCTTTATTAGTTGACCAACCTTTAAATGTATAACCTTTTCTGGTATATGTATTCTTTTCTAGTGGGACTTTAACAATATCTTCTTCATGATAATCATGATGATATAAGAAAGTAGTATCCTCATAAATTCTTTCTTGTTTTACATGTTCTACTTCTTCCCCACCATTTGGCATAAATTCTATTGTATATTCAATAGGTCTCCATTTAGCATATAATGTAACACCTTCATTATCTGGCATTGCATATTCTAAAATGTTATCTACTTTTTCACTTTCTTGGAATTTCGTTGATTTATACCATCCTAAGAAAATATATCCTTTATGAGTTGGTGCTTCATATCTAGTAGTATCTTCTAATTTAGAACTTAATAAATCTTTGACAGTTGTTCCATAAGCTACACCTGCAAATTCTTTATATTCTTTTTCAAATCCAAATACAAAGTTCAAAGTACCATTATGGATTTTCCATTTTGCCACTAAGGTAATGTCCGAATTAGGCATAGTATCTTTATCAAAATCCCAAGCAGTATCTGATAAGTTACCATCAGATTCTTTTAAATACCAGCCTTGGAAATCATGATGTGGCCATTGTCCTTCACTAATTTTAGTAATCTTATCTCCATAATAATAAGTTTGCGGTTTTACTTTTTCACGATATGGATTTTCTGATTCAAAACTAACCTTATATGGAATTTTTTTAGGTACTACTGTTACAGTTACATCATGAGATGGCATCTCAAAAGTAAGCGTTTCTTCTGTAGATTCTGTTTTTTCATAAGACCATTTATCAAACTCATATCCTGTAGACCAATTAGCAATATCCTCAATAGATAGTTCTACAGTGCTTCCAAAGTAAATATCTTTTATTTCTGTTTTATTAAGAGATTCTACTCCTGGAGTAGTTTTTTCAATCGTTACTGTATATTGATTTCTTGGATATCTATATTCTATAGACGCTAATCCATCACCAGTAATAGTTATTTGTTGTTGTGCTGGAGAAGTAAATCCATCTTTAGATTGTAATGGTGCTTCTACGATAGTATCTGTTGTTCCAGAATACAATAAAGTTAATGGTTCTTCTGGATACTTACCATCAACATCCATATAGTAATGTTTTACCGTGTATGGAGTAGCTGAATTTGGGGTGGCAGTTGCTGTTATATCCATACCATCTACTGGGACCTTTACAGTCGTTTTTTCACCTACTGTTACTTCTTTTGGCCATGAAATATCATGATATCCTGGTTTTAAAGTAGCAGTTATCTCTACCTCTTCCTCAAATTCATAATCGCCTGTTCCAGTTGTATTTAAAATACCAACGCCGGCATTTACAGTAACATGATATTTATTTCTATCATAACGATATTCAATCACTGTTGTTCCATCCCCTGAAACAGTTTTCGTTTCTGTTTTAGGAGCAGTAAATCCTGGAATTGTAAGAGTACTTGGAGTTACTTTCGTATCTGTTATTCCTTCTAATATCTCATCTTTATATTGTGTATAGGTTTCGCTCTTTAAATCTTTTGTATAATGAATTACATGATAATTGACTTTTTCTGCCTTAGCCATAGCTGTTAATGTGATATCTGTTGCAGGCATTGTGATTGTATTTTGAGAAATTGTTTCTTCCGTTCCTTCTTGTTTCCAAGAAACGAATGAATATCCTAGTTTTAAGTCATAAGAAACGGTTACTTCTTCCCCATAGTAGTAAGTACCTGTTCCAGTAACTTTTTCTACCCCTTTAGAGGTCTGTAGTGTTAATTGATATTGATTTCTAGTATAGCAATACTTAATAATGGTTGTTCCCTTGCCATCAATTACTACTTCTTGTTCTTCGGGAGCCGTAAACCCCGTATATGTTTTTGTATTAGGAGTTACTTTCGTATCTGTTGTACCAGTTAAATGATCTACATCTTGTGGGGTTTCAGGATAACTACCGTCCGTATTTTGTAAATAATGTTCTACTCGGTAAGGGGTATCTGTGTTAGCCTCTGCTTTTACTTCTATTCCAACATTTTCATCTGGCATCGTAAAAATATCATCATTTAAAGACTTACTATAGCCACTAAAATGATATCCATCCTTTAAAGTATAACCGATCTTGACTTTATCCCCGTAGTAGTATTTTCCACTTCCGCTTACAGAATCAATTCCTGCTCCACCTACTACTACCAACGTATAAGTTTTAAGAGAATAATAGTATTTTACGATTGTTGTACCGTCAGCTTCTACTTTCACACTTTTCTTACTTGGTGTTTGATACCCACGATACGTGTGCGTAGCAGGAGTAACCGTACTATTGGTTTTCCCATCTAAAATTTCAATATCTTTATAAGTTTTAGAGTACGTTCCATCTTTTTCTTGTAAATAGTGTTCTACCCGATAAAGTGCATGTTCATTAAGAGCCCATTTTCCCTCTACCTGAGTATCTTCTGTGACACCATCTTCAAAATGGAATTCTTCTCCATCAACATACCATCCAGCAAAATAGTATCCACTTTTTTCACCCACTTTTGGTTCTGGAATAGCCTCTTTATGCTTTGCTTGTAATTCTATTTGATTTCCATTTCCATCATCCACGGTAACCGTATAAATGTTTTCTTCAAACCGAGCCTCTAAAATAACATCTTTTGTAATCTCGGAATTAAAATCGAATTTTTTATCATTCCAATACCATCCTTGGAAAGTATATCCCTCTTTGGTTGGAGCTTCTGGTTCCTCCACTTTCCCACCTTGGCGAATATTGACCATGGTATATATGTTATCGCCAATCTGAAAAGAAACACCGTAATCTTTTCTTCCACAAAAACATAAAAGGAGAAACAATAAAAGAATGCCTATTATTACAGCAATTCTTACAGCCCATTTTCTCCTATTTATACTCTTTTTTTCTTTTTCTTTCATTTCCTCACCGCCACAATATTTTTTCCTCTAGTATTTGCCCGTCAACTTAAGTTTGATTATATCATATCCCTTTTATTTTTTCAATTTTTGAAAGAAAAAAGTACCTAAAGCCTCCTGTTCTTCATATAATTTTCCCTCTATCATAAAAAAGTGTCTCACATCTCTTTTCATTTTCTTAAACTTAGCCCCTATAATTTTCTTTTTTTGATAGAAAAAAAAGTCCTCTTGATACCGCTCAAATAAAAACTTTAAAAAAAGTTCTGGGGTAGACCCCAACAGCCGAATATTTTGGTAGAGTAAATAGGAAAAGAAAATAAAATTAAATAAATTAGGATCTTTCAAAAGAAGCAAAAAAATAGTAAAAGAAGAACAAAAAAATAAAATAAGATAACTATGATAATAACTAGTAAAAAGATTGAAAAGTAAAAAAAGGATTTTTGCTCCATCTAGAGGATAGATAGGAAGTAAATTAAAAAAAAGTAAGGGATAGTGAAACTTACTTAGATAAAAGAAAGAAAAAAGTGTTTGGGTCATCGGTCCTGCTATCGCAATTAAAAATTCCTGATAAATGGGACGATTTAATTTTTCTTCTAATTCTACCATTCCGCCAAATGGAAGAATGAGAACCCTTTTTACCTTCCAATGGAAAAGGGATGCGACACTAATATGTCCTAACTCATGAATCAAAATAATCATCATGAACTCTATTACTTTTTGAAATTGAGCTGTTACGATAGCAAGTAATAAAAGAAGATAAAAAAGAGGATGAAATTTTATTTTAAAGGGAATATTCTTCATACGGAAGTGCAACCCCATCTTTTTTATAGACCAAATAAAGATTTTTTTCCGCTACCCCAAGAAGACTTCCTGCTTCTACATAATCATAAAGTTTTACCGTACTACTAGATAAATTTCCATACCAACAATCAACGCCATCTAGCTGTTCTACAATAACAACCTTCCCGTAATCTTCTTTCTCCCCTACAAAGACAACTAATCCATCCTGTAAAACGGGAATAGGATACGTATCTTCTATCGTTAGTTTTACTCCCTCTAGATAATTCTCTTTCTTTTGATAAGTAAGAGTCTCTTGAAAAGTAGCTTTTGTCTTCATATATTTTTCAAAAGGAAAAGGAGAACCAAAAAGATTTTGATACCAAACACCAACCTTTAAAAAAGGAAAACTCTTCTCATAGACATTTTGATAAACAAGTTCTTTAAAATGAGAGTTTCCTTTCATTCCAATTAGAACCAAAAGACTTAAAACAATGGTTATAAGCGTTCGAAAGAAAAAAGATGTAATTTTCATCTAACCACCTATTAATAAGTATGTAAGATGTTTCTCTTTAGAACAAAAAAAGGATTTATTCAAATAATAAATCCTTATTCATATTGTAATATTGTAGACAAGAAACTAAAGATAAAATAGCTGCTAAAAAGAGTAGAAAATCAGAAACTCGTAAATTGTAAAGTTCAAATGGTAAGTTATAAAATAAAGTAAGCGTAATTCCTACCATAAGACAGGCTGTTTTTAACTTTCCAGATTTAATCGCAGCAACGACTTTTCCCTTGCTACCAGCAATCATCTTAATCGTATTCACAACACTATCTCTCATGACAATAATAACAGGAATAATAGGATGAATAAATCCTGCTGAGGCTAAAATAATTAATACCGAATTTACTAACATTTTATCGGCAATAGCATCTATCATTTTTCCAAAATCCGTAACTAGATTTCTACTTCTTGCAATATGTCCATCTAGAAAATCAGTTAAGGAAGCAATGATAAAAAGTACCCCTGCTACCATATATTTAATATCTACTACAATTTTTTCTGATATAAAAAGTTTTGGAACCTCTATCCCCATCATATCAAGGGGAAGAACTAAAATTACGACAATAACAAAAGATAAGATAATTCTAGCAATCGTAATTTTATTTGGCAAATTCCAAATACTATTTTCCTTTTTTATCTCTCTTTTTCTCATATTATCCCACCAATTCATAAGAGACTTCTGTCTTAGAATTAATATCGTTGACCTCATTATCGCCATTTTTATCTTTAAAGGCAACAATTGCAATAAAAATTCCTATACAAATAAGTAAAATAAGAGCACTTACAATCCCAAAAAAGAGCATTGGTCTTTTTTGTTTTTCCTCTACTGTATAAGGAGAAGAAATTTTTTTCTTAGCTTGTTTTTTTTCACTTTTCTTATTCGCTTTTTTGATATCCTCTAGCGATATCTTAGAAGTATAATCAAAAACAAACTCGTTAAAATCTTCTACCATTTCTTCATAATCTAGTCCTAAATATTTCGCATAATCACGAATAAAATATTTCAAATAAAAAATATCTTTGAAGGCATCTCGATTTCCTGCTTCGATATTTTCTAGTTGAGATGGTTTCAGTTTTAAATCTTCTGCTGCCTCTTCAATGGAAATTCCCATACTGACTCTTGCCTCTTGTAACTTCTCTCCTATCTCCTTCATTTGAAAAACCTCAATTCTAAAATAATAACACTTCCTAAGCCATGTTCTGTACCACTAGGGTGGCAAACATTTATCTACCAATTGCTTGGTCCCTAACTCCGTTTTTTTCCTTCATTAGAGCTCCCCTACCAAAATTTGGGTTTCTCGCTCGCGGGGTTTACTACGTTCCACTCCCTAAATTTCTCTAGGGCATCGTCGCTATAGCACTTTTATACTGTACTTAACCATATTTAAAAACTTAGGTCTTTCCAGAGCCGTTAGCAATTGCTACTAGGGGTTATTTTTTCCCCCTACACGAACACTACAATCATTACAGACTGTGCGAGCATGGACTTTCCTCTATATAGTATCCTATACAGCGTTTGCCTGAAATATTATTCTTTTCCATATATTATTTTTTCTAGATTCGATAATCTACGAAGCAAATCGGCATTCGCTCCACTTGCGCCTGCAGAATCATTCTCTGAGATAACATCTAACTTCGTACGGAGATTACGAACCTCCTTTTTTAAGCGAATATTATCCTCTAACAATTCTTTTTTATCTTCTTCTAACTCGCGGATAATCGTTGACATTTCATCATAATCTTTAATAATCATGTCAAGGAAACGATCTACTTCTTGTGGTCGATACCCTCTTGTATCAATCTTAAAATCTTTTTCTAGAATATCTTTGCTAGTAAGCATAACTCGATCTTGATACATACTATCCACCTCTCTTTATTTCCTCCATATTATCTCAAAAAAAAGAATGTTTGTCAAACATTCCTACGTTTATCTTTTTGCCCGATTTGATAAGTACTTAGTTTGATATAATTCACATCATTAATCATGGTATTAAACATCTCTTCCACATGTTTTTTTCTTTCCAAACTCATCACCTCAATATCACTATAGAAAAGAGTGTGAACAACATTTGTCGAATACTAGTGGAAAGTGGAAATAATTTTTAATTTATAGTATAATACTTCTAGGTGAGGAATGTGAAGTATCCAAATGGCATTCAAAAAGAATATAAAATTCTTACTTCTCATGCCAATCGTGGAATGACGCTTGAAGAAGATTTGAATGTAACAAATGAATATTATCGGGAAAGTGATATCGCTATTATTTATAAAAAGCCAACCCCTATTACGATTCATAAAGTGGATTATGTTTCAAGAAAAGATGCTATTATTAAAGATGCTAGATTCACGATTCCATCCACCACGGATTATAATGGAATTTATCAGGGAAAATATATTGATTTTGAGGCCAAAGAAACAGCTCATAAAACCAGTTTTCCCCTATCCAATATCCATGAACATCAAATTGTTCATTTACGTAGAATCATAAAACACGGAGGAATTGGATTTTTGATTGTACGTTTTACATCTTACGATGAAACTTATTTATTAAAAGGAGAGGATTTTTTTCGTTTTATCGATCAAGAAAAGAGAAAATCCATTCCCAGAACATACTTTCAAAAATACGGAATTGCAATTCCCCTTGGATTACGTCCTAGACTAGATTATTTAAAATTCATAGAGGTGAAAAATGAAACCAAAAACTAGAAAATTAAAAAATCCCACATCCTTAGTTGTCATCATCATGAGCATTTTAGTTCTAATCGTTGGTACTCTAGCGATTGGATTTCTGCCAACTTTTCTTTTGGTACTTATCTTAGATGTGATTTTCTTTCGGGTAGAAATTAAAGATATCGCAACTAGGGTATTCCATAACATTCAAAAAGAAAAAAAGAAAAAACAGGAAGAAAAAATAGTACTTCCTAAAAAGGAAGAAAATAAAATCGTCCATGAATATAAGAAAGATGATGAAATTGTAGTAGTAGGAGATGAAGAAGAAATGAAGAAAAAGGGAAAAACAAAAGAAAAGCCAAAAAAAGAAAAAAAGAAAAGACATATCGCTCTTCGAATTTTCCAATGTTTCTTAATTTTCTGCTGCCTATGTTTTATGGCAGGTGTGATTGGTGTCGCCGCTTTTTGTTCTTATATTGTAGAACACGCACCAGAATTTAATCCTGAAAAATTATATTCTACCGAACCAACTACCGTTTATTGGAAAGACGGCTCTCTTATGGCAACGATTGGACTACAAAAAAGAGATATCATTACGTATGATGAAATACCCGAGGTTTATCTAAATGCCTTAGTGGCTACTGAGGATGCTAAATTTTTCCAACATAATGGATTTGACCTTCAAAGATTCTTAGTAGCTTCTATTAAACAAGTATTAAGCCGAGGAAGAGAAGGTGGAGGTGCTTCTACCCTTACCATGCAACTTTCCAAAAATACCTATACTTCTAAAGAAGATGAAGGTATGGAAGGAATTATCCGTAAATTTCAAGATATTTATGTAGCAATGTTTAAAATTGAGCCAACTTATACCAAAGAAGAAATTATTGAATTTTATATTAATAGTAACCAGATGGGTTCTACTTATGGTCTAGAAGCTGCCGCCCAAATGTATTTTGGAAAAAGCGCTAAGGATATCAATATCTCAGAAGCCGCTCTTTTAGCCGGTATGTATCAAGCTCCTTCTAGATATGATCCATTTTTCCATCCAGAAGCTGCTGAGTCTAGAAGAATAACCGTTCTTGGTTTATTAAAAAGACATGGTTACATTACCGAAAAAGAATATGATATCGCTAAGAAATTAACGGTTGATAAAATTGTAACGGGGACAGGAGTTACTTCCAATGCCGATCCGATGGACGGAGAGATTCGTTCTGCTGTTGATACGGTAGTAGAAGAAGTAAAAGAATTAACAGGAGAAAATCCTAGACTTACTTCCATGAAAATTTATACCACCTTTGATAAAACACTACAATATCATGTTGGAAAAATCATGACCGGAAAAAGTTATAAATGGGAAAACAAAAAAGTCCAAGCCGGAATTGCCGTTGTCGATGTCAATACAGGAGCACTCGTTGCTGTTGGCGGAAATAGAGATACCTCTGTAGACGGAAATATTAACTGGGCAACGGATGAACATTACTTAAGACAAATTGGATCAACAGCAAAACCACTTTATGATTACGGCCCTGCGATTGAATTTGAGAACTGGTCTCCAGCAACTCCTATTGCCGATGAGAAAATAACCTATAGTGATGGCACTCCTATCAATAATGCTGATGGTACCTTTAGAGGATATGATACCATTCGACAACAATTAAAATTATCACGAAATATTCCAGCCTTAAAGACATTCCAAAAACTAAATAAGGCAGACATTAAAACGTTCGTTCAAAAGTTAGGTCTTCACCCAGAAAGTAATTTCCACGAAGCCCATGCGATTGGTGGTTATGAAGGAGAAACTCCTCTTT
This sequence comes from uncultured Bacilli bacterium, assembly GCA_947632115.1. Taxonomy (GTDB): domain Bacteria; phylum Bacillota_I; class Bacilli_A; order RF39; family UBA660; genus UBA5578. The sequence continues at coordinate 31,365 of CANROB010000001.1, read as the reverse complement.
CTATGGCCGCTGCTTATGCAGCATTCGCAAACGGTGGATATTATACAGAACCTTATTCTGTTACAAAGATTGTGATGGGTGGTACCTCTGAGGTGATTACCAATTCCAAAGAAACCAAACAAGTCATGAATGATTCTACTGCTTATCTTGTTACCAATATGTTACAAGATGCCGCTGCTTATGGTATTGACTCAGGAAAATATAAAAATATTAACGGGGTTCCTTACGCTGGTAAAACAGGTACAGCAAACTTTGATGCCGCAACCAAGAAAAAATGGAACCTTCCTGCAAAAGCGGTTGGTCATTATTGGGTTTGTGGTTATAATACCAAATATGCCATTGGTATGTGGTATGGATATCCTTCGATTGCAGATGGATACAACTTACTTGCTAGTATGCAACATACTAGATTATTCCAAGCTGTCGCTAAAGGAATCTTCAAGGATAAAACCGATTGGAAGATGCCAGATACGGTAACCAAAGTAAAAATTGAAACCGGTTCTGCTACTTTACAGCTTCCAAGCGAATATACACCAAAGAAATATATTAAAGAAGAATACTTTGTAGCGGGAACAGAACCTGCTACCACTTCTACTAGATTTGCTAAACTGGATAAAGTAAGTAATCTACAAGCTACCTCTAATTTAGATGGTACCATTACTCTATCTTGGAGTCCTATTAATACACCAGATGCATTAAATAAAGATGTCATTAAAAAACTTAATCAAAGTGCTTTCAATACAAGTAGTGCCCTCAACTCTTATGTCAATAAAATTTATAACGAAAATGTAAGTACCTTGGGTACTCTTGGATATAATATTTACGTTCAAACCGATTCTGGATTAACCTTGCTAGATTGGACATCGAATACAAATTATGTTGTGTCAGGACAATATGGAAATGTTACTCTAGTCGTTAAGACTTGTTATTCAAAATTTAAAACCAATATGAGTGATGGAGCAACCATTCAAGCAACCGGTAATGGAAGTCCTATCATTCCAACAGATCCAGATCCTGAAGACCAAGAAACACCAACGGTTTAAAAAAAGACTTCACATCAAATTGATGTGAAGTCTTTTTAAATGACTAAAGTAAATAAATTACCAGATCCTTTATTGACTAATTTACATAACGTTTGTTGAAGTTTATATCGTGCTCCTTCTGGCATTAAGGAAATCTTAGCCTGAATTCCTTCTTTTACAATCACATCTAAACTTCTTCCAAAAATTTCACTCTTCCATATATTATCTTGATCTTTCATGAGATAATCAATTAATTCTTTACTCTGTACCTCAGAGCCAATGATTGGTTCAAAAGTAGATTCCACATCTACACGAATCATATGAATGGAAGGCGCAACGGCTTTTAATTTAATACCATAACGGCTTCCCTGTTTAATCACTTCTGGGGTCTCTAATTTCATATCTTGTAATGTTGGACTAGCTACCCCATAACCCGTTTTCTTAACCATAGCTAGGGCTCCTTTAATATGGTCATACTCTGTTTTTGCCTCATTATATTCTTGGAATAAAGAAATAATGTCAGCCCTACTAGATATTTCTCTACCAACAATCTCTTTTAACACTTGATTATATAGTTCATCACTTGCTTGTAAATTAATCGTCACAACCCCTGTTGAAGTATCTACATTAGAAATATAAGATTTTGTAATATAGTCACAAGCTTCAAAATGTCTCGTAATGGTATCAATATCTCTTAGTTTATCTACTTCTACAACACTTTCACGAATCTTATCCATATAAACTTTTTTAAGCCAATTGTTAGGCTCTAAACAAGCAATCCAATCTGGCATATTGACTTCTACCTCTAAAACAGGAAATTCGTATAATGCTTCTTTTAAAATTTGATATACATCTTTTTCATTTAAATTTTCAGCGCTAATAGGTAAAACAGGTACTTGATATTCTTCCCTCATTTTATTCGCTAAATTTTCTGTTTCCGGTAACATTGGATGAGCAGAATTTAAAAGAACAATAAAGGGTTTTCCAATGCTTTTAAGTTCCCCTATCACTCTTTCTTCTGCCTCTACATAGCTACTTCTTGGAATCTCTCCAAAAGAAGCATCTGTCGTCACAACAATTCCAATACTAGAGTGATCCCGTATCACTTTTTCAGTTCCAATCTCAGCAGCCTCAACAAAAGGAATCTCTTCATCATACCAAGGCGTACGTACCATTCTAGGTCCATTTTCATCCTCATATCCCTTAGCCCCATCAATCACATAACCTACGCAATCGACTAACCTAACAGATGTTTCGAAATCATCAATTTTAATCATGGCCGCACTACTTGGAACAAATTTCGGTTCTGTTGTCATAATGGTTTTTCCTTGTGCAGATTGTGGGATTTCATCTAAGCATCTTTTTCTTTCATATTCATCTTTGATATTAGGTACTACCAAATTTTCAATAAACTTCTTAATAAAGGTACTCTTACCAGTTCTCACTGCACCTACTACTCCTAAATATAAATCTCCACCTGTTCTTGTTGTTATACTTTTTATAATATCCGTTTTTTCCATATATTCCCTACTTTCTTTCATTTAACTATATGAAGAAGTTTTAGAAATATGAAAAAAAAGAAGTTACCCTTCTTTTAATTCTAAAATTTCTTTTTCCGTTAGACCTGTACAATCCGCAATAATCGAAATATCAATTCCTTTTTTAAATAATCCTTTGGCAATACTCAACTTTTCCTTATATTTACCTTCTTTGATACCTTCTCTTCTTCCTTCTTGTCTTCCCCAATCTTTCATGGCCCATTCTTTATCATATGCTTCTATTAAGTCCCATTCCTCACTACTTCTTTTGATATTCTCACTAAATTCCTTCATGACGATATCTCCTCCTACATACTCCAATGCTTTCTTTTGGTTCTCTTCTATCCCTATTAACAAGAATCTTTCCATCTCTGTTAATTCTTCCTTTTTATTATAACATTTTTTTCGGATATTCGGTAGATAGATATCAATAATGATAACCTTATTTGTAAGAAGACTTCCATCTTCTCCTACAATCCCATAATCTCTTCTTACCGTATCATCTTCTTTATAACAGTAGTTATTGAGATTTACTTGAATCACTTCACGATATTCTTCCTCTTTCTTTTTATCTTCTCTTAGATGAAATAAATAGGATAAGTTTCTCTCGCGAATAACCGCACTCGGATTATTATTCATCTCTACATTAATAAATGCTCCTTTTAATTCTATGACTAAATCTTGACGATAACTCATCCCTTTTCCCTTGCTACCTGTTTCATTTTTTGTAAAATGCACGTAATTTAGTAACTCTTCATAAGGAATATCTAAAAGATAAGAAAGTAATTTACAAGGAAACTTAATATTTTCTTCTCTTGAAAATAAAGTTTTAAACATCCCATCATACACAATAGGAATAATAGATCCTTCTTGAAATCTTTCTATTTTACTTCCCTTGGCATAGGAAACTTCTCTTACTTTAGTAAGATCTAACGTACTATCTTTTAATGGAATAAGCATATTATCTCCCCCTAACAGCCATCATAGCAAGAACAAAAAGAAAAGAAAAATATCCATTTTTCCTTTTCTCCGTAGAAAAAAGAACGATTCTTTTAAAAAAGATTGTACTTTCTTTAAAATCGTTCTTTACAATACTTCCTTTATTTATTTTTAGAAGGATATCTTTTTTATTAATGACTTGGTTCCTTATCTAATTGAAAATATAGGATAGGTAAAAGAAGAATCGCTAGATTATGATGCGCCAATATAGCTAAAACAAAGAGGATACCATACCATTTTTGATACTCCACTCGTAAATAGATATCTTTATTTTTTAGCCAACCAACTAAAAAAGAAGCAATAAAAAGTAAATCAAAAAGAGACAGCATATCTGAAAACAACGTACACAAGCTAGGCGCTAATAATAAAAGATAGGAGAACCAATGATTCTCTATAGGCAGCAATTCTTTTTCTTTTTTCATAAAAAAGCCAGGTATACTTAAAACTGCCATACAAGCAAAGGATATAATCCACACGAAAACAATTATCGTTGTCCTAGGGATAAAAGAACAGTCTGCTAGAAAAAGGACTACCGTTGACCCTAACGCAAAAAGAAGTACCAAAAGTTCTATCAGAGCATAAAAAATAGTCATTTTTCTTTTTCTCATAAAAAGAAGATTTCGCATAGGTAAAAGAAAAAATGGTAAAAGAGAAGCAAAAATGAGTGATAAAGTTTCACTATTTACCACATTTCCTAAAATGAGAAGTAATAAAAAAAGAAAAATGCCAAATACCACAATCAACTTTTCTAATCCCTTTACCACAAATACCTCCTAATAGATGACTCTTATTCTTACTAAAAGTATACCATTTTCTATCTTATCCATCAATAGATGATAAAAAAGGTATTCTTTTAGAATACCTTAAATGACACCAGTAATATAAAGTAGAGCAAAAACAACGAAGATAGCAAATATTGCTAGAATAAGAATAATGATAGGAAGCATCTTCTTTTTTACTTTTTCTGTAGCTTTTGCACCTACTAAAGGCGCAGATACATTAACACCTAAGTTTCTAAGCATAACTTGCGCTACTTGTGTAATATTACCATCGATTTGTAGAGAAGTATTGGTCCTTGAAACATCTTTTCCAGCTACTAAGAATGGTGTCTTTTGAGAGAAGTCAACTTCCTCATAAGTCGTTGTCAATAAAAGTTTCGTCTTAATACCATAGAAAGAAGTAGCATAAAGGGTATAACCTTTCTCCATTCCTCTTGTATAGGCAACATTTAAAACATTATCCACACCTGTCATATTTTTTCTTAATTGATCCATCGTTTTTGGTTCTATTTGTTCATTATAAAGTTCACAATCAGCAATAATTAAATCATATGCATCTTGATTAATATAAGCAGCTAAATACTGACACATTAAATCAAAACGTTTTTCTTTATCCTCAATTGGCCATACTTGAACATTTGGCTTAAAGTTTTCTCTAAACCCATTTAAACATTTACTAATATATTGAAGTCTATCTTTATCTGCAATTAATAGAACTTTCTTATCATCAGGAATCGTTTCAAAAAAATAGTGTTGTGGAAGTTCTGATTCAAATGCATAAGGAATATTTGGATTATCCGCAACAGAAAAAAGAGCATTTGTAGCAACACTGATAGGAATCTTTCCTCCTGCAGGGAAGAATTCTGCTGGTTTTTGGATAATATCTAAGTATTCTGCCCCTACAGCATTATCATAGTTAAAGTTCATGACACTATCGTATTCACGAAGAACATTTTCACGGACCGCTAAGAATCCTCCCATGTTATCATCGTTTTCTTTTCCTTCATATTTTTTTGTAATAGTATCCTCATAGTTTGTCCAAACTTCACCAACTCCACTAACAATCATACGATAATAAGCTATCTTCTGATCTTTTGGAGCATCTGTTAAATATTTTCTTCCAGCAATAGAAACAATTCTCATTTGTGGTACAAAATTAAGCACATGATATTTTAAATTTTTAATCCAAAGATTGGATACTTTCATATTTTGAACACTGTTATCCCCTAAGAAAACATGAACACAAATATCTTTTACACCACATTGTACTGCTAATTCTGCATATGTTTTTAATTGTTGGAACTGAACCTCTTCGGTACGTTCACCAATACTAAAGAAAATATGAAGACGGGATTTATGTTCCACAGCATAATTAATAGAATTTGCTATAACGGGATTCGTCGCAAACGTATTTGCATTAATTTGTGCTTGAACAGCATTCGATTTTTTACTTGGTTTTCCATTAGAACTAAAAGCTAAATATCCTGCACGGAAACTAGACAATTGTCCCTTATTTAAACCAATTTCTGTTCCACTTGCAAATAAAGAAACAAATGGATAGTAATTCGATAACTTGGCTAAAGATGGCATAAGAGCAGCCGTATAAACATTAAAAGATTTCGGAACTTCCATTCCAAAGCCATTCATTAACAACAAAATTGATTTTTTTCCAGGCGTCATATTTATAGGCATATTTCCAGGTACATTTCCAGGCATATATCTCTCTCCATTCTTATTATTCACAAATATTATATCAAATTTTTCATAAAAAGGGGAAAAAATAAAGAAAATCGACGATTTTCTTTACACATGTGTCAACAATTTCCCCCTTTTTAAAATTTCTTTCGTTCCTTCATAAACTAGTTTTCCCCATTCATAAGGAGAATATCCTTCTTTGGTCTTCTTTTTTACATAGAAATGATTTTGATACACATAAATATCAAAATTGGAAGAGAGAAAATCTAATGGTTCCTCTATTTCATAAAGAAAAGTCGTATCTTCCTTTACAATTTGCATTTCTACTTGATGAAATGGGTAATAATCTAAGTCTTCCTTCTTTAAAGTTAAAACCATTCCCTCTATCTCATCTAAATATACATGAATATTATAAAATCCTTCTATTGTAATATGATAGTATTCGTCTAAATTGAGAAATAAGGAGCGAAAATACTCCTCAATTTCGTCTAACTCCTCAAAACAGAAATCATTCATCTCTTGTTTTTTTAAGAAGAGTACTAACTCATCATCCTTCTCTTCTATTTTCACCCTACCACCCAATAGTAGTGTATGAAAAAAAAGATAGATGGGAACTACATTGTCCTCTCTATCTTTTGATAAATTTCATTTTTTCCTAATTTGGTAACATTGGAAAACATGGTAAAGTCATCCCCTACTACCAAATCTAAATCTTCTAGAATCGTTGTACGCTGTTTTTGATGAACTGTAATCTTCACTTTGTCTGTTTTCGTAGCAACAATCGTAACTGGTATTTTATAATGTTTTAAAAAGTTATACATCATAAGATCATCATCTGTTGGCCGATGACGAAAATCAATTAACATGAACACCTGTTTTAAATTGGGACGATTCCGTAAATAGTCTTCCATCATAAGTCCAAATTTCTTTTTCTTTTGCTTACTTAAAGCCGCAAATCCATAACCAGGAGCATCTACTAAGTAAAACTCATCATTTACCAAATAAAAATTAATCGTTTGGGTTTTTCCAGGAGTCGCTGAAGTTCTAGCGAAGTTTTTTCGGTTAATCAAAGTATTGATAAAACTACTCTTACCAACATTGGACCTTCCCACTAAGAGAAATTCTGATTTTCCATCCGTTGGATATTGACTCCTTCTAACTGCGCTCACGACTAAATTAACGCTAGTAATTTTCAAACAATTCACTCCTTTTTAAAAGACGTTCAACATTATAACATGTTCCCTACTGTTTGTCAAAATAATGCTTATATCTAGGAGTATCCGATGACTTATAAAAAAGATGAGAAATTAAGATAAGTAAATAAAATGCGAAGGATAAAAGATTTCCTACCGTAATCATAGGATAGGTATTCCCAAGAACTAATAAAGAAGAATTTCCAACATAGTCACTGATAAAAAATTGGAATACCGCATTTGTCGATAAAGCGATAAAGAAAAGAAAACAAAAGGCACTTGCAACTTCATTAATGCGACGTGATGAAAGTTGGGAATGAAGAAGATAGAAGCAAAGAATCATATTCCAGTGATAAAAGTAAAGATTCTGATAAAAATCAGCCTGGAAAATCGTATCGATATGTTCTAGTAACTCCATTCTCCTAAAATAAATCGTCATCACGATTAATAGAAAGAAGATTCCCCAAGTAAAATAATACGTGGTAGAGGTTTTTCGATTAACCCAAAGAAGAACACCAATAATTGTCATAGCAAGAAGAATATAGGAAAAAATAGAGTATTCCGCAATTAAATCTCGATAAGTTTTTAAGGCCTCTCCTAGGGTTACCCCCATACTAGCAATCAATTAAAACTTCTCCTGTCATTTCTTTAGGTACTTCTAGTCCTAAAAGAGTAAGCATCGTAGGAGCAACATCGCCTAATTTACCATTTTTTAAAGAGAGATGCTCTTTGGTGATAATGCAAGGAACAACACTAGTTGAGTGACTTGTCACTACATGATCAAATTCATCTAACATCGTATCACTATTTCCATGATCGGCAATAATCATCATACATCCGCCTAGAGACATCACTTTATCATATACTTTTCCAATACATTCATCTACTACTTCAACGGCTTGAATCGCTGCACTCATAACACCGGTATGACCTACCATATCACCATTTGCATAGTTTACAATCACAACATCAAAATCAGGAAGGGCTTTTACTAGTTCTTCTGTTACTAGGTAAGCACTCATTTCTGGTTTAAGGTCATAGGTAGCAACCTTAGGAGATGGGATTAGAATTTTCTTTTCACCCTTATAATCTACTTCTTTTCCGCCATCGAAGAAGAAAGTAACATGCGCATATTTTTCCGTTTCCGCAATACGAAGTTGCGTAAGGCCATGTTCTTCAAGATATTCGCCTAAAATATTTTTAGGGTCTGGGTCCTCAAAAGCATGAGGAGCTTTTACAGATTCTACGACTGGTAACATCGTTAAAACCGCTAAATTTTGAAATCTCTTTACTTCCATTTCTTGAAATTCCGGATTAGTAAGAGCTGTAAAAAGTTCTCTTAAGCGGTCTTTTCGAAAATTAAAGGTAATAAATCCATCATTTTCTTCTACTGTTCCCTTTTCATCAAAAATGGTAGGAATGAAAAATTCATCAGTAATCTCTTTTTCATAGTTTTCTTGAATCCACTCTGAAATAGAAGAATGTTTTGGGCCTATGCCATTTACAATAGCATCATAACCTTTTTTGAGTCGGTCATAGTTATTATCTCGGTCCATCGTATAATAACGTCCACCAATCGTGGCAATAACTCCACCTGTTTCTTTTAATTTTTCTTCTACTTTAGAAATATAGGAATACGCACTATGAGGATCTACATCTCTACCATCTGTGCAAAGATGTAAATAGACATTTTCTATACCATTTTGTTTACACATATCCAAAAGAGCAAGTAAGTGATAAATTGTTGAGTGAACTCCTCCATCACTTAAAAGTCCCATGAGATGAAGTTTCGAATGATTTTCTTTTACATGCCTCATTACTTTTAAAATTTCTTCATTTTGAAAGAATGTCCCCTCTTCAATCGCATGATTAATTAATTGTAGAGGTTGATAAATAATTCTTCCAGCCCCAATATTCATGTGACCTACTTCACTATTGCCCATTTGGCCCTTTGGAAGACCTACTTCTACTCCACTCGCTTCTAGAGTAGAAAATCCATATTTCTCTTTTAGTTTATCTAAATTTGGAGTATTTGCTTGTTTCACAGCGTTACCGTGAATTTCTTCTCTTTCTCCTACTCCATCCATAATACAAAGTACAAAAGGTTTCATATCATCACCATCATTATTGTAGCACAATCCCATAAAAATTTCTATAATACATAAAGCGGCAACACAATTTTGACACTTGTTCCTTCTCCTACTTTCGATTGATATTCTAATTTTCCACTATGAGCATGAATAATCTCATTTGATAAAGATACCCCAAGACCAGAACCCCGCGGTTTTGTCGTATAAAAAGGTTCCCTCATTTTCCCTAAAACATCCGCACTAATGCCTTCCCCATCATCTACAATTTGAACTTCTAAAATCTTACTAGTTAGATTAGTCTTTAACTGAATGTTTTTAGCATGGGCTTCAATACTATTTTTAAGAAGATTTACAAGTACCTGATTCAAACGATTATAATCCCCATTAATGAATAGTTCCTCATCAATGGTATTTACTTTAAAGGTAATATGATTTTCATCCATTAAGGGTTGGATATCTTTTAAAACTTCTTCTAAAAGCATATTCACATCCATGATTTCATACTTCATATTAGACTTATTCACTAATAAGAAATCTTGTAATAATAAAAGTAGCCGTTCAATTTCCTTTTTTAGAATCGGTACATATTTTCTTGCATGTTCGATATTCTCAACATCAAACATATCTAAATATGCTTTACAAACCGCAACCGGATTTTTAATTTCATGAGTGATTTTAAAAAGAGAAAGTCGTATTTGTTTTTCTTTTTGAAGTTCTTGAAATTCTAAATGACTCTTCATCGCCTTTTCTCCTTGAATGAGTAAAAAGATTAATAAATTCATGAATACTGTAAAAATACCAATTAGGAAAAGAGAATAAAATAAATGTTTTTTGCCAATAAAGAAACTCCAAGAAATTAAAGCAGTACTATAGAAGAAAAGATAATACTTTAAAAAGGAAAAACGTTTTAAAGAGTGTTTATGATAGAAAAAAACAAAAAGGTCAAAGAAAAGATAGAAAAGAGTAAAATAAAGTAGACTTTCCATATCCGGATAATAGGCACTAATGGCAATTCCTTCTAAAACACAAGAAATCAAATATCGATCTTTAGAAAGAGCAAGAAAGACAGTTCCACCTAAAAAGAAGGTAAGTAAAACATTTTCAAAGTAGTTTCCATAATGAATTAAAAGAAAAGAGGAAGAAGTAAGCGCAAAATCAAAGAACATATTTTTTTCTCGTTGACTCACATTTTTGTTTGTGACAATATAGCTTAAATAGACCAGCAAAGGAAAAGAAATTAAAATTAGATTTAAAATTAGCATTTCAAATATATTCATTTTATCACCAAAAATAGTATATCGTAGAGTTTTGTCGTACTTTGTCGAAAATTGTAAAAAAAAAGTGATTTCTCACTTTAATTCATTAATATATTTCGTAATTTGTTTCGCACCATTGCCAAGAATAATCTTTAACTGATTATCAATCTCCACAATTCCTTGTGCCCCCATCTTTTGAATCCCCTCTTTATTCGCTTTTGATACATCTTTTAAATTGACAATAAAGCGAGATTTGTTGGATTCATAACTTTCAATGTTATCTTTTCCCCCTAATAACTCTACTAATTTATTTGCTTCAAACTTGAAATCTCTTTTTTTTGATTTTACAATTGCAATTGCAATCACTACTAAAATACAAATAATAATGACATATTGCCATATATAGGAATCCATTTCCATCACCAATTACTATTATACTATAAATACCTAAAAAAGCAAATGCCAATATTCGTCAAAAAAAGCTATTTTTTCATTGTATAATAAAGCCAGTTAGTGTAAGATATTAAGAAGGTGACGTTATGATGAAAGGAAAAAAATGGAAGTTAGACCTAGGGATTATTGTTCCTGTTTTGTTATTTGCAGTTATTAGTATTGCTACCATTCATAGTGCGGAGTCCCTTCTTACAGAAAATAATTTCTATGCCCTAAAACAAGCTATTTGGTATGGACTTGGGACACTTCTCATTATCATCATTCTTCTTTTAGGAAACAAAACGATTTTCAAATATACTTGGTATCTTTATGGGGGATGTATTTTACTGTTAATCTCTCTTCTCCTTTTTGGAAAACCCATTAATAACGCTAGATGTTGGTTTGAAATTCCTCATATTGGTGTTTTTCAGCCGAGTGAATTTATGAAAATTGTTCTCATATTAACCTTAAGTAAAATGATTCATTCCTTTCAAACGAAATATAAAAACCCTACTGTGGTTCAAGAGTTTCTCTTTCTTCTACGCGTTTTTATCGTTGTAGCTATTCCTTCTATTTTAACTTTTTTACAACCAGATACAGGAGTCGTTTTAATTTATCTTTTAATTACTTTTATCATGTTATTTTTATCTGGAATTCGCTATCGCTGGTTTGTCATTTTATTTTTAATTTGTGGCGGAGTACTCTCTATTCTTTTAGGCCTTTACTTTTTCTATCAAGAGTGGTTTATTAAAATTTTTGGAACAAGTTTCTTCCTTAGAGTAGATCGTCTACTAGACTGGTCTAATAAGAGCGGATATCAACTAGAACATGGAATGACAGCCATTGGTGCGGGAGGATTATATGGATATGGATATAATCATACTCCTCTTTATTTTCCAGAACCACAAACAGATTTCATCTTTGCTGTCTTCGCTTCCAATTTTGGTTTTATCGGTTCTATTCTTCTTTTTCTATTATTACTTTTCTTTGATCTTCGGCTTATTAAATTAGCTTTTGAAAGCAAGAATTTGGAATCAAAATATATTCTAGGTGGGATTGTAGCGATGCTTATTTATCAACAATTTCAAAATATTGGAATGACTTTTGGAGTTCTTCCAATTACCGGTATTACCCTTCCTTTTATCAGTTACGGAGGATCTAGTCTTCTTAGTTATATGATTATGTTAGGGATTGTCTTAAATATTGCTCGGGAAAATAAAAAAAGAATTTTCTACTAAAAAAAGGAGTTTATTCTCCTTTTTCTTTTTTCGTTCCTTTTAAAAGATCAAATACTTTTCTTACTTTTAAATCATATTGAACAGCATCTTCACCAAAGTGTTGATAAAATTCTTCTTTCTTCATTTGATACTTATCAAGAATCTTACCTACTTCTTCTTCTACTTCTTTTTCTGTTACTTCGATTTTCTCTTTCTTGATAATGGCATCGATTACAAGACGATAACGAATTCTTTTCGTTGCTTGTTCTTTATATTCCTCTTTTAATTTCTCTTCTGTCATGCCAGTAATCTGATAGAATTGTTCTATCGTAATTCCTTGCATTTGAATATTTTGAGCATACTCTTGAACCATTCTAGTAGTCTCATCATCAATCATCACTTCAGGAACATCAATGGTACTATTAGAAGAAACTTCCTCTAGTAAATCATTAATCCATTTATCTTCTGCTTCTCTTTCCTTTTGTGCTTTGATATTTTCTTTTACTTGCTTTTCTAAAGACTCTTTAGAATCAATTCCTTCCATTCCTAAATCATTGAAGAACTCTTCATCTAGTTCAGGAATTTTTACTTCTTTTACTTCATGAACCGTTACCTTGAAAGTTGCTTTTTGGCCTTTTAATTCTTCTGAATGATATTCTTCAGGGAACGTAACTTCAATCTCTTTTTTATCTCCTGCTTTTAGACCAATTAATTGTTCTTCAAATCCAGGAATAAAGGTCTTACTTCCAATTTCAAGAGAGTAATTTTCTCCTTTTCCACCATCAAAAGCAACGCCATCTTTAAATCCTTCAAAGTCGATAACAGCAACATCGCCTTCTTCAATCTTACCATCTTTTACAATGTTTTCTTTATAATGTTCTCTCATATGGTCGATAGAGTGTTCAATCTCTTCTTTTGTAACCATTACTTTATCTTTTTTCGCTTTTAAACTTTTATAAGATCCAAGAACTACTTCTGGTTTTAAAGTTAAGGTAAACTCGAATTCAATTCCTTTCTCACCAATACTCGTAATATCTACTGTAGGTTGAGCAACGATTTCTAAATCATGATTTTCTTCTAATACCTTATCATAAGCGACTTCTACCGCTTGATTAGATGCTTCATAATAAAGAGACTCCATGCCATAATGTTTTACAAAGACATCCTTAGGTGCTTTTCCTGGACGGAATCCTGGGATTTTCGCTTTTTTATTTTCTTTTTTAAAAGCTTCATCGACAAGTTTTTCCCAGTCTTTTCCCTCTATTTTGATAATTACTTTTTTTTCATTTGTACGTTTTGTTTCCTCTTTTGTTTCTTTCTTTGCCATAATATCCTCCGTTTTCTTCAACATTCAATAGTATATACTAAATATCTAGTTTAGGCAAGCGTTTTCACCTGATTGAACGCAATTTTTCCGCCATATCTTCTGATGCTGTAATATAACTTCCTACCACAAAAATATCTGCTTTAGAAGCCATTTGTTTGGTAGTTAGATTAATCCCACCATCTACTTCGATTAGATAGTGATAAGAGTACTTTCTACGGATGAAGGAGAGTTCTTCTAGTTTTTGAATTGTCCCTTTTAAGAAATCCTGTCCACCATACCCTGGCTCTACACTCATCACCAAAACCAAATCTATCTTTTCTAGATAAGGAAGTAAGACTTCTACTGGGGTATTTGGTTTAATCGCAATTCCTACTTTACTTCCTATTTTCTTTATTTTTTCTATATATTTCATGGGCTCTCTAGTAGCTTCTAGATGAAAACTAATATATTCTGGGTGATATCGTTGATATTCCTCGATATAAGAATCAATATCTTCAACCATTAAGTGTAAATCAACCTTAGATTGATAACTGGATACTACATTCATATTCGTTACCTCAGGAACAAACTTACCATCCATAACATCTAGATGAATGTAATCCGGGTTTAGAGAATCTATTTCTTCTATTTTCTTTTTATCTTGCGCTATGCCCAATATGGATACTGATATCATCCTTCATTCCTCCTATTTCCTTTAAGGTAGTAATTTTTCCTTGTATTTTTTGAATCAATCCTTGTAAGGATTGGACTTTTTCTTCTAATTTAGAAAGTTTCCATTCTTCTTCAAAAATAGATACCCCTTCTAATCTTTTTTTAGCAGATTCTAACACACTTGGAAAAGAAGCAAAATCAACCCCTATTTGTTCTTGAAATTTCTGATAACTATTTGATAAATTCGTATCGATTTCTTTTATTTTTTCTACTATAGAAGCGAGTTCTTTTTCTTGAAAAGAAATTTCACTTTCTAAAAATTGAATTTTTCTTTCTATTTCTTGAAGTTTACGACGATGAAACATACGTCTTTTCATAAGTGTCTTTTTTTCTTGGTCCTTTTGTGATTTTTCTGATTGTAAGAAGAAAATTTCTTTTTCTTTTTCTTGCTTTCTTTGATCTTGTCTTTCTTTTTCCTCAGAGTCAAACTGAATATCTAATGAGGCGATATGATAATAATACTCTTGCTGCACTAACCAATCATCTTTCTTTCTCTCCTCTAAGAAGGAAGATTCTTCTTGATATTCCTTTAAGAGGAGAGAATATGTTTCCATTTGTTTTTCTAAATTCTCTTGTTCATGCTTTTTAGAAGTTTCTAAATTCTTTTCCATAAAAGCTACTACTTCTAACATCGAAGAAAATGTTTTCTCATTCCACTTTTCTAATAATTCTTCAGTCCAAGAAAGATGGGGATATATCTCCATAAAAGTTCCTAAACCAGGAATCAAAAAGTTTAAAGTATTTTTATCATTAGCTCCTAAAAACTGAAAGTAAAAATTCTCCATCCCATTTACTGTTTTTTTCTGTTTCAAGAAAAGTGGTATATCATAATGTACGTTATTATTTAAGACATAACGAATCGTATCTACATCATACTCTTTTAAAAGTTTCGAAATAGGAAGAAAAGAAACGATTAATTGCTTATTTTTCTCATAACTTTGAACAATCTCTTCTTTGGTATAATCCGGCCTTTTTTTCATTTCCTGAAACTCTTTCCAAAAACGAGTAAATCTTCGACAGTATTCTAAATTTTGTTTTTGTCTTTCTATTTTTCCCTCGGATTCGATAGCGGTTATGACATTTTCACAATCCATCTCCCAGTCTTCTTCCCGATATAAGGTTAAATCCATTTCAATAATCTCTAAATTTGGAAAACATTCTTGTAATTTTTTAGCATTTACATAGTTAACATTTAATTCTTTACTTCCATTCGTAAGGCAAAAAATCGCAGCGGGAGCAAAACCATCAATAACAATCTCACTATAGACACTTCTATGGTTTTGATTTTTATCGTTTTCTTCTTTTTGTTTCAAACAATCCGCTATCACTTTTTCTGGTCCATCTAAAGCAAGTTCCATAGTTACCATGCCTAGTTCTTCCCTGGAGTCCGCACCGTTTTTAACATACATATCCTGACTAGATGCCCCCACAATATGATTGGGCTCCATAATAAATCCAAAACCACTTCGATAGGTATCTGTTAATTTTTCTGTAAGAAGGGAGGTAGAAACATAACGTGTCAAAAATTCTCCTTGATAATTTACGGTTGATGTACTATGGCAAAGAAAACGAAATGGTTGTCCTGGCTTGAAAGAATAGATATCGGTTGTGAATGTTTGCCAATGATTCAAAATTTCTTTTTGAAGTTCTCTTAATACTTGAAGACAGCCATCTAGATTTCCTTCTTTTTGAAACGCTTCTATTCTTTTTTGATAAGGTTCTAAATCGGGTTTTTCTGGAAAATAGGAAAAACTTTGAAATGTCCGGTCTAGTATTTGAAAGAAATCGCGGAAACGATATAAGGTTTCATTTTCCTTTTGGACTTTCATAGCGCTTCTAATCATTTTCTCAAGAGAAACTAAATCTTCTTCATAGATTTTCTCTTCTAGAAGTTCTCCTGGAAAATGATAATCTCTTATCAAAAGAGGATTACCATTTTCTAATACTTCTTTTCCACGAAAAGCAAGATATTCCTCTCTTGCCTCTAAATAAGCTTCTTTTACCTGATGGGGAATTTTAGGAAGATGTAGTGTTTGATTCTCTAAAGACCAATCTGTAGATTCAAAAAACGTCCTAAAAAGGTCTTCAAACTCGCCAATAGGAAAGTCATATTCTTCCTTTTCTCCTTGTTTTCTTTTTACTCTTTTCATCGTTTCTAAAAAAGAGGAATTGGAAGATACTTTTTCTAACTCCGTTAAAAATTCTTTAGAAATAGTAATAACAGGGCGATTAAAATGTTTCTCATCATAACTTAATTTCATCGTTTCCATACCATCACTCTACTATTAAGTATACAAAACTATCCTTAAAAAAGCAAATAGAAGGGATATTCTTAAGGCAAAAATTTCTTTAAAAAAGCATAAAAAAACGACAATAGGATAAAAACCATCTTGTCGTTTTTTCTTTATATGAAAAAGAAATCATTTTTGTTTTTCTAAATGATGATATAAGTTGAGTTCTTGTTCTAGATCTTCTATGATGTGCGATAAAGAGGCCAATTCTAAAGAGAATACATCGTCTTCTTTCTCAATATTTTGATTGAAATAATCTTTTGCTTTTTTAAGCATTTCAGGATAGTCCTCGATGGAATAGCCTACTGCATCTAAGAACGTATCTTTTGAGTCTTGTAATCGACTCTTACATTCCTCTACTTTAGTTTCTGCCTTAGTAATATGAGCATCACTAATATTCATCTTTCGAAATAAGGTTCCTATTTCTTTTAAAAACTCTATCCAGGTTGTTTGATGAAGCGTATAGAAATTTTCTTTCTCTTTTAAAATATTTGCCTCTAACGCAACATGTCCTTCTTTTAAAAGCGCTAGTTTTTCTTCTTCCTTTTGCAGTTGTTTTTCTTCCTCCTTATAAGAGGCACAGGCTAAATGATAATAGGCTTCCTGATCTATTAGTTGTCTACTAATCTTACCACGAATGAAATCACTTGCTTGCATCTTTTCTAGTTCGCTTTTACGATTACGATATTTTTCTAGCGTTTCTAAAGTTACAGGTTCTTGATTTTTTGCCTCTTTTAATAAGAGTGTTACTAAAAGAGAAAAACTTTTGTTAGAACTTTTTTGATACTCATAAAAAGTCCGTTCTTTAAAAGGAATCTTTTTTGTAAGCGTTAAAAATTTACCTAAATCAGGGACAATTGCATCTAAGGACTTTTTATCTGGATAATCTTCTAACATACGAATTAAAGAAAAAATGTGATTTACTTTTCCATCCCCACTTAAAATCGCATCAATATTATAAGATTTATGATAATACAAAAGATATCGAATCATCTTATCATCGTATTTACCAGAAAATAGTTCTTGCCATGGCAAAAAGCGAGATATTAATTCTTTATTTTGAAGATAAATTTGAAGAATATCTTGTTCTTTATAATCTGGATTCTTTTTCAATGCTTGAAATTCTTCCCAGAATTTTTGAAATCGCCTTCCATAACTTTTAGCAAAACTTCCATAGTGATCTGTAAGGGCATATTCTATCTCTGCTATCACATCTAAACACATCTTTAACCAATCGGTTTGATAATACGTAAGATCAATATCTACAATGGGTAGATCAGGAAATGACTTTTGTAACGTATGAACAGATCGATAATTATAGTTCAAATTTTTAGTACCCAAAGATAAACAAAATAACGCAATAGGATGAAATCCATCGATGACAACCTCACTATACCGATTTTTAGAATGGGATAAAGTATCTTCCATTACCCTTTCTGGCATATCAATTTGAATCCAGTAGGAATGGGCATCTATTAACTCTTCAACCGACTCTGCTTCATTATTCACATACATATCATATCCTCTAGCTGCAACAATATTCTCTGGAGGAAAAAGAAATCCAAAACCATTATGGAAGGTCTCTGTCAATTGGGGAGTCAATAAAGAGCAAGAGACAAATCGATGCCAAAACTCTCCATGAAACTGGGTTTCAGAAGTACTATGACCTAGAAAGTAAAAAATTTTTCCATTTTGAAATTGGTGTACATCCGTTATAAATTCACGCCAATGATTTAAAATTTTCGTTTGAACTTCTAAAAAAAGTCTATCTAAGGCATCGATATCAAATTCAAAGATAGCCCTCTTAAAAGCTTCTTTATAATCATCTACTAATTTAGCATCTAGAAAAAAAGAGAGATTTTGAAAATAATCTTGTTCCATAAAATGAAAATCCATGATTTTCATAATATGTTTAAAATCATCATGACAAGATTTCATCTTTGCCACTGCCTCGTAAAATAAATCGGTTTTTCCCTCTCGTAATTCTTTTATGATAGCCAAGGCAAATTGGTTTCTAGATTCTGGTGTTCTAAAGTTGTTATCATTTGTGATACTCTTTCGCAGCTTCCTATAGGCCAAACTATCCTGGCTCATCTTATCCATCGCTTTTTGACCGACAGAAAATGGAATAGATCTACTTAAAAGATCATCAATAGAAAAAAGAGTATCCTTTAGAATTTCTTCAAAAGACCAAAGCGATAATTCATAGGTATCAGAGGAATGATTCAAAATACTACGAATCGAAGAAGCATTAGAAAGAGTATATAATTGTTGCAAAAGAGACCTAGATATTTGAATCATAGAGCCTCTTAATTCGTCTTTAGAAACAGAAATTTCTTTTCTTTCTTCCATATAATCCCCCTACTTCTTTTGAAACAAGAAATCTTGTGGTTTTAAACACAACTTCTTTTCACCTTGACCAGTCTCTTCTTGTTGCATAGACGATTTCATTTCTTGATAAAGAGAGATAATCATTTCTTCGGTATAAAAAGAAGTTTTCATCTGTTGATATCTCCTTTGGAACAATTCCCATGGAAAATTCTTAAGGATTATCTCTTCTTTACCGGATAATCTTATTTCAATATGCATCACTAAATCTTCTAATAACTCACTAATATCTTCCTTATAATCCGTTAAATCAATCTCAACAACTTGTAACTCGGGAAAAGACTTTTGTAATTGATACGCATGGCGATAATTATCACAAAGCATTTTCCCACCGTTTGTAAAGCAAAAAATCCCTAAAGGATGAAATCCATCGATGATTACTTCATTCGTTGTGCAAACAGAATTAGCCTTTCGTATTCTTTCTAAACTTTGTTCTATGACTAATTCCGGAGAAATCACTGGTTCGACAATACAATACATATGACTAAGAAGTTCTTCCTTATCTCTCGCCCTATTTTTCGTATACATATCCGACCCAGAAGCCCCTACAATATCTTTAGGATTCATAATAAACCCAAACCCATCATGATAGGTATCGGTTAACTGGGGCGTAAATAGGGAACAGGAAACAAAACGACTGTAAAAAGAGTCTACATAATCCGTAGTAGAAGTACTATGACCAATAAAGCAAAAAGCATTAGGATAAGAATATCCCATCATATCTGTAATAAACTCTTGCCAATGCAATTTGGTAAACTGAATTGCCTCGTTTAATAGCCTCATACATTCTTCCATTTGATTTTTTTCCATAGCATCTTCTAAACGAGATTGAAATATACGGGAAGCACGTATATCTATTAAGGAAAGGCTTTGTTTGAAACTTGCCATATTACGCTTAATTTCTCTATATTGAAAACAACGAGAAAATTCCTGATGCCAGCAAAAAAGCATTTCTAAGAAGTTCTCCAAAATAGCATTATGATTGTTATAAAATTGCTCTAAATAATACTCTAAAATAGTTTTTCTAGCTTCGCTAGAACTAGGATTTTCTAAAATTATGGAACTTCTTTTTTCCTTATAATACTTCCAAAACTCACTATATTTTTCTTTACAAGCATTAGGAATAAGAAATTGTTCTGGCGGATACCATGTATATAACATTTCTGCCTCACCAACAAATTCTTGAACATAATCCTTAAAAAAAGAAATAGGCACATCACAAGTTTCTTTATCTTCTTTTAAAAACTCTCCTGTAAAGACATAAAACCAACTAGAAATATCACGATAACGAATAAGAGCTTCTTTCGGAATTTGAACACTATTTGTTTTAGAAATAAACGTTAGTTTTGACATGTTATCAACCCCTCGGCACACTAGTATACCGAAGTTTCCTAAAAATTGCAAATAAAAAGATAGAAACTAATTTCTATCTTTCATTGATGGATAAAAATTCTCTCGATCAATAAATTTAAGATAATTTTCATATCTAGATGCTAAAATCTCTTTTTCTTTTACTTTCCTTTTTACTTCACAATCATCTTCTTTTTGATGCATGCAATCTTGATATTTGCACTCCTCACGATACTGGTTAAATTCTATAAATTGATCGCGAATATCAGTATTTGTCATACCTTTAAAATCTAGGGAAGAGAATCCTGGAGTATCGGCAATAAGTCCCCCTAATACCGGCAGTAATTCCACATGTCTCGTTGTATGCCTTCCTCTTCCTAAAGCAATCGATACCTCTCCTGTTTCTAGATTTAAATGGGAATCCAAACGATTTAAAAGAGTACTTTTTCCAGCTCCACTTTGTCCTGCAAAAACAGTTACTTTATCTTTAAAAATCTCTTTTAAAGCAGGATCACTATTTTCATATACCGGATAACCAATCCGACGATAATAGTTCATAATGTCTTTCATTTCTCCTCTTAGATTCTCATCTACTAAATCCATTTTCGTAAAACAAAGAACAGGAGAAATACGATTATATTCTAAGATAACTAAAAGTTTATCCAATAGATTAGAAGAGAAGGATGGAATCTCTACACTCGTTACTATAAGAGCTTGATCAACATTCGCAATACTCGGTCTTTCTAATTCATTTTTTCTTTTTTCAATCTCTAGAATATACCGATTCTCATAGTCAATGGATACAAAGTCTCCAACTAAAGGAGAAAGCCCCATATTTCGGAACTTTCCCCTTGCTTTACAAACGACAATCTCTTCTTCTAAAGCGATAGAATAATCATTACTAACTTGTTTAATAATTCTTCCTTTTTTATTCATTATTGCCATTAGAAGTATCGGTACTTGGTGTATCCTCAGCATCTGCTGCAATCGTAATCGTTAGCGTAACACCTTCTTTTACTTCTCCCCCTGGTTCTCTTCCTTGGTCTAAAATTGTACCTGCTTTTTGTCCAGAATTAAATCTATCATGGAACTCACATTTAATTTTATTATCATCACAGAATTGTTGAATCTTTTTCTTATCATAAGTACCATCCAAGAAATCTGGATATACCGTAATTAAAGTAGCATAAGTAAGTTCAATCACTCCGCCTTCTTTTAGACGACTACCAGCATCCTTACTTTGCGCAATAACCATACCCTCAAAAGCATCTTTATATTCATCTTGAGAGGTAGATACTTTCTTCGCCGTAGTGATTACTTTAATTCCTGCACTTTCTAGTTCGGCTTGAACGACATTGACATTCTTTTTATAATAGTTCTCTAATTGAATACCCGTTAAGCCAGAAGATACTATAACGGTAACCGTTGTTCCCTTCTTTACCTTACTACCATTTTTACGATCTTGATAATCAATTACATAGCCTTCTCCAACATCATCACTAGGTTCTTCCTCATATTTAACAGAAATACCTAAACTTTCTAGTTTTTGGGTAACTACTTCTTGACTTTTACCAGCGATAGAAGGAAGTTCTACCGTTTCATTCTTATTATCTTCTAATATACGGAAAGCAAGAATAATCATAGCCACAAATGTGATAACACAAATCATAATCGCTGTAATAACAGCTATTTTCATTCCTCTTCCTTCTTTTTTCTCTTTCTTCGTCTTTTTCACTTCTTCTTCAATATCCTCGTTTCTTTCTTCTCTTGTTTCTTTTACCTTGCTTACAGCAGGTACTGCTTTCGTTTCTTCTAATTCATTTTCTGGGTATTTATATACCAGGCGTTTTTCTTTCTTTCGCTCATCTGATAACGCTGTTTTTAAATCTTCATACATCTCAGAAGCACTATCATAACGATTCTTAGGATTTTTCGCACACGCTCTCAACACAATATTCTCAATGCTTTGAGGAATTAAATCATTTTGAGCACAAAGGCTTGGAATTTTTTCTTTCATCTGTTTAATAGCTATTTCAACAGCATTATCTCCTTTAAAAGGAAGTTTTCCTGTCAAACACTCATACATTAAAATTCCTAAAGAGTAAATATCACTTTTAACAGTTGCCCCCGAACCATTTGCTTGTTCTGGTGGAAGATAGTGTACAGAGCCCATCACACTATTGGTTTGGGTTAATTCTGCACTATTCATAGCAATGGCAATTCCAAAATCCGTAATTTTTACTCTTCCATCCTCTAATATGAGCACATTTTGTGGTTTGATATCACGGTGAATAAGGTAACTATCATGTGCACAAGCGATAGCACTTGTTAACTGCATCATAATATCTACTGTCTCTGATAGTGATAAAGCACCTCTTTTTTTAATAAGACTTTTTAAAGTCTTACCGTCAATATATTCCATAACAATAAAGTAGTTCCCATTATCTTCTCCAACGTCATACATCTCGACAATATTTGGGTGATTTAGGGAACTTGCCGCTTTTGCTTCTCTTTGAAATCTTTTAACAAATTTCTCATCACTAGCTAAATCCCCACGAAGTACTTTAACAGCTACTTCCCTATCCAAAATTGTATCATAGGCAAGATAAACATTGGCCATACCACCTTCTCCAATGGAGCGGATAATTTGATATCTACCATCAATTTTCTGACCCTTTACAATCATAATTAACTTTCCTCCTTATTTAAATAGGCAACAGAGATATTATCACTACCTCCTCTATTGTTACATTTAAATATTAATTTTCGAAGTTTACTTTCAATGGTCCCTTCTCCATCCAATACTTTCATAATTTGCGTATCATCTAACATATTGGTAAGGCCATCACTACATAACATAATGCCATCCACCCCAAGCTCTACGTTAAAGATATCCATCTCTACATTCGTATTCGCACCTAATGCTTTCATCAAAACATTTTTACGAGGATGATCTTTTGCTTCTTCTTCCGTTAACTCTCCACTTTTGACAAGTAGATTGACAAGAGTGTGATCCACTGTTATTTTGTGAAGTTTTTTATTTTTAATAACATACCCAGAAGAATCTCCAATATTTCCAAAAAGTAAGAAAGAAGGAGTTAAAATAGCAAGAACAACGGTTGTTCCCATTCCCTCACTTTCAGGATGTTCCTTCACATATTTAAAAATCTCAACATTAGCTTCGCTTACGGTACTTTGCATCCAGTTAATCGCATCTTCTTTATTCCCAACACTGCTAATAGAGCGAAATCTTTTTCCAATATGAGTTACCGCAATACTAGAAGCAACCTCTCCATCCTTATGTCCTCCCATGCCATCGGCAACACACATAAGGATTTCTCCTGCTTCATTCTCAACAATGATAACACTATCTTCATTCCGTTCTCTTACAATTCCTGGATCAGTTAAATAACCATACTTCATTTTATTCCTCCTTGTAATTGGATCTAAGTTGTCCACAAGCAGCATTTACTTTGCTACCAAATTCTCTTCGAATCGTCACAGCCGTATGATTCTTTTTTAATTCATCATAGAAAGCTAAAACTGTCTCTTTATCACTTTTTTGATATTCAATATGCGTTGTTTCATTATAAGGAATCAAATTGACATAACAATTTAATCCTTTTAATAACTGACTAAGTTCTAAAGCATTTTCTCTAGAATCATTTACGCCTTTTAAAAGAATATATTCAAACGTTACCCGACGATTCGTCTTTTCATAATAATAACGAACTGCTGATATTAATTGTTCGATAGGGTAGGCTTTATTAATCTCCATAATCTGACTACGTATTTCATTATTAGGAGCATGAAGAGAAATCGCTAAATTCACTTGTTTATCATAATCTGCAAAAGCAAGAATCTTAGGAACAATTCCACTTGTTGAAACCGTAATATGTCTACTACCAATCTCCATGCCCTTAGGAGCATTTACAATATTGATAAAAGAAAGAACTTCTTCAAAATTATCAAATGGTTCCCCTATTCCCATTAAAACAATATGAGAAATGCGGATATTCTCTTCTTCCTCTACGGCTAAGACTTGTCTTACCATTTCACTTGCATCAAGATTTCTTACTTTCTTTAATCTACCACTTTCACAAAAATGGCATCCCATATTACACCCTACTTGCGTAGAAATACAAATACTATTGCCATAATCATGATTCATCAAAACAGCTTCAATATAGTTTTTATCTTCCAGTTCAAATAAGTACTTAGAGACATCTACATCTTTTTTCTTGGTTAGTAATTTTAAAGGATTCAAAGAAAAGTCTTCCTGTAAGTGCGCTATATTTTCTTTTCCTAGATTGGTCATTAAGGAAAAATCCTTGACTCTTTTCTTATATAACCATTCAAATACTTGTGTAGCTTTAAACTTCTTCTCTTTTCTAGAAAGAAAATATTCTTCTAATTCTGCGATTGTTTCTCCATAAATATTTTTCATATCTACACCTATAACTCATTATATCAAAAAGTAGCAAAAAAAGAAAATTTTCTATACACTTTTCCTAAAAAAAATAACTATTCAGAAGAAAATATCCTCTATTTTTCCTCTTATCCACAAAAAAAGGAGATTTCTCTCCTATTCTTTTGGCATATTATTTAGCGTTTCATAGTAATGGAACGTCTGAATACTATAGTCTTTATTGGCCTGTAATAATTCTTCTGCTTTCTCTGGATTAATGGTCTTTAACATCCGATAACGGTTTTGACTATTTAAGAATTGATCATATTGTTCAAAATCAACATTTTTACTATCTAACGTAAAGCCATCAACAGGGTGATTTCTAAACGTTAAGAAGTAACCACATTGCGTTGCCATTTTCTCCATTTCTACACTGTTTTCCATACCACCAGTGATACCATGAGAAATACATGGCGTATAAGCAATAATAATGGCTGGTCCATCATATTCATTTGCCTCTTTAAAGGCTTTAATAACTTGTTGTGGGTTCGCTCCTAAAGATACTTGTGCGACATAGACATGTGGATAACTCATCGCAATACGCGCTAAATCCTTTTTATTATTTTTCTTTCCAGCTGCAGCGAATGAGGCAATCGCTCCTTTTGGACTAGCCTTAGAAGACTGTCCCCCGGTATTCGAATAAACCTGGCTATCTAGAACTAAAATCTTGATATTATCGTTAGAAGCAAGGACATGATCGATTCCACCAAATCCAATATCATAAGCCCAGCCATCGCCACCGATACACCAAATATTACGCATAACGATATAATCTTTTAAAGCCTTTAATTCTTCTGGAATATTATCGGTTAAATGATTATATACATCTAAAGTTTCTTCATAAGATTCTGGATTATCTAACCATTTACGGAAATATGGAGCATTTTCATTATCCATATTTTTACTCATAATATTAGCAATACGAGCACGAAGGGTACGGTTTGCAATTAACATTCCATAACCATATTCGGCATTATCTTCAAATAGACTACTAGCCCAAGGAAGAGTATATGGCATAGAAGGAACACTTGCTCCATAAATAGAAGAACAACCAGTTGCATTACTAATAATTAAATGTTCCCCAAATAATTGTGTCAGTAATTTAATATATGCCGTCTCTCCACATCCTGCACATGCACCACTAAAGGCAAACTTTGGCTCTTTAAACTGGCTTCCTTTTACCGTATATGGGTTTACTACATTTTTCTCTTTAACATTAGCCCTTAAGTAATCGAAGACTTCTTGTTCGCTCTTGTCTAGGCGGTCCATAACAATCGCCTTTTCCCCTTTCATACCTGGACAAACTTTATGACAAAGTCCACAACCGGTACAATCGGCAACAGAGGCACTGATAAGGAAGTAATAATTATCCATCCCAATCGCTTTCGTGGCTCTTCTTTTAATTTCTTCTGGGGCCTTATCATACTCTTCTTGATCGAGTAAGAAAGGACGAATAACGCCATGTGGACAGACAATGGAACACTGATTACATTGAATACAGTTTGCGCTAATCCAATCAGGAGTCTCATCACTGACATAACGTTTTTCTAAAGAAGCCGTTCCACAATCAAACCGTCCATCTGGAGTAGCCATGAAATCAGAAGTCTTTAAATTATCTCCCTTACGATAATGAATCGCTTCAAATAAAGAAGAATAATGTTCCGTCTCTTCTACCACATCTACATTTGGAATTTCCATTTTATGAAGAGCTTCTTCTACCCCATAGATAGCTTTTTTATTTGCTTCTACTACTTCTTCTCCCTTTTTAGAAAATTTAGAGACAATTGCCCTTTCCATAGAAGCTAGGGCAACATCATAAGGAAGAATACTGGTAAGTTTAAAAATAGCGCTTTCCATAATGGTACTAATTTTATTCTTTAAACCAACAGAATCAGCAAGTTCATAGGCATTGATGAGATAAACTTCCGCATTCGCTTCTTTGATTTGCTTTTTAAAGGTATGTTTCATCAAAGCAAGAACTTCTTCTTCACTCTTACTACTATTGATAATAACTTTCGCATTTGGCTCTAAAGAAGCCACGAAATCATAATTTTTCAAATAACTATCTTTGGTGATAACTAAAAGTTGTGGTCTTTCTACATAATAAGTAGAACGAATTTTTTCTTTACTAAAGCGAAGATGACTACAAGTTACACCACCACTTTTTTTAGAGTCATATTGGAAATAACCTTGAACGTAGTTTTCTGTTTCTTCCCCAATAATTTTGATAATAGACTTAGAAGCACTAACCATGCCATCACTACCATAGCCATAGAATAACCATTCATTCGCTCTAGAGGTATGAATAGGAATTGGCTCTAAACTTAAGTTCGTAACATCATCAACAATACCAATGGTAAAATTATTTTTTGGTTCTTTTAGCATCTCATAAACAGCATAGATTTGATCAGGAGTCGTGTTTTTACTAGAAAGGCCATATCTTCCCCCAACTACTTTTACGCCTCTTTTAGAAAGAATAGCAGATACATCTAAGTAAAGAGGTTCTCCATTACTACCTGCTTCTTTGGTTCTATCTAAAACGGCAACAGACTCTACTGTCTTAGGAATTGCCTGTAAGAAATATTTGGTACTAAAAGGGCGATATAGGTGTACTTCTACTAATCCAATATCTTCTTTTAGAGTATCAATGACTTCTTTAATGGTTTCACAAACAGAACCCATTGCTACAATCACTCTTTTAGCTTGTGGATTACCATAATAATTAAAAGGTAAATAATGTGTTCCTGCTTTTTCATTAATCTTTGTCATGTAATCATGAACGATATCTGGTAAAGCATTATAATAAGAGTTTCTAGCTTCGGTTGCTTGAAAGTACACATCATCATTTTGAGCAGTTCCATAAATAGCTGGATGATTTGGATTTAATGCTTTGTTTCGAAATTTTTCTAATGCTTCTTGATCAATTAAATCGGCATAATCCGCAGCCTGTAATACTTCGATTTTTTGAATTTCATGACTCGTTCTAAATCCATCAAAGAAGTGCATGAAAGGAACACTTCCCTTGATAGCAGAAAGATGCGCAACGGCACTTAAATAAGCAGCATCTTGAACAGAAGAAGAGGCAAGCATCGCAAATCCTGTTCCTCTACAAGCATAGATATCTTGATGATCTCCAAAAATAGAAAGAGCATGCGTAGATAAAGATCTAGCTGCAACATGCATAACTCCAGGAAGTAGTTCTCCAGCAATCTTATACATATTTGGAATCATCAATAAAAGTCCTTGAGAAGCCGTAAAGGTCGTTGTAAGACATCCTGCTCTTAAAGAACCATGAATAAATCCAGCAGCTCCTGCTTCACTTTGCATCTCTACGACTTTAACAGCATCACCAAAAAGATTGATGCGGTCTTTACTCCATTCATCCACATGTTCTGCCATAGGACTAGAAGGGGTAATAGGATAAATTCCTGCTACCTCTGTAAACATATAGGCTGTATAACTACAAGCCTCATTTCCATCTACTGTTATTGTTTTTTTCATCATTTCACCCCAATTATATTTTTATGCACACTTTCGTGTATTTTATATCATTCTCATTATACCATAAGTGAGAAAAAATGATAACAATCTTTTCACTCTAGAAGATAAAAATAAATCATTATCTTTTAACCAAATAAAAAGCCACACTTTCCGTGCGGCTTATTCTACTTTTCCATATTGGTTATAAATTTCTATGTTTGTCTCTTCAAAGTTTGTAATTTTAACATAGGTTGCTATCTTTGAAAAATCATCTCGACTTGTCTCATCTAATAAATCTTCTATCGAGCTTTTACCAAAATAAGCATCCTTAGAAACAATTAATAATAGATAAGATTTTTTCATCTTTGATTTCATTTCCTCTAATAATTTTTCTGGTAATCCATCTTGGAATTCCCTCTCAGGAACCTCTAAAATAACATAGAAATTTCTCTTTTCTTGATCCATCAAGTAATCCTCTAATGTAGTATCTTTATTAAAGTGATTTGCTTCATCACTATAATTAAATTTTTCATAATCTAGATGAAAGTTTTGAAAATATTTTTGAGCAATATTGTGAAAAAGAGCTTCTATATCCTTGTAATATTTTAAAGCGATATAATTTTCATACACCTCTTTTTGTTTATTGACTGTCACATAGATATTTTGATTATATAGAGGAGAGTCCTCATTTTTAGGCGTAACATAAAAATTTTTTGGATAACAAACTAACCCATAGCATGGTTCACTACTCTCTATATCTTCTACATAACTAAATTCTTCTCCGTAACGTTCTTCTAATGTTTGAAGCGCAATCTTACGAGCTTCATCCGCCTCTTCTTCATTTGATTTACAACCTGTTACAAGAACAAAGAGGAGAATCAATAAAAGGATTTTCATTTTCTGTTTCATAAATTTCTCCTATAAATCTTCATGGAATGTTCGGCTTAATAATTCTTCTTGTTGTCCACGCGTAAGTTGATTAAAACGGACACCACATTCCGCATATCGCACAATTAATTTGGATTTTTTATCTGGATTTTTTTGAGCATTAAATAATTGATTTTTAGAGATTACATTGATATTTAAGTGTTCCCCACCCTTTTTAAAATAATCCTGAATTAACTGTAAAAGATTCGTCACCCGCTCTGTTTCTTTTTCTCCTAAAGCATTAGGAGAAATACAAAAGTTATTTGTAATTCCATCTTCACAGATAACTGCATAAGGGATTTTGGAAACACTTTCTAAAGATGCTTTTGCTCCTGAGATATCCATGCCATCGGATGGACTTGCTCCTGGTGAAAAAGGCATACCAGCATCTCTTCCATCTGGTGTAGAACCGGTTTTTTCTCCATAAAAGACATGATCTGCCATCGTTTGAAGAGAAACTCTCGCATTCGCATTTCGATAAAGATGTTCTGATCTTAAAGTTTTCGTAAATAATTTCATAATATCAGAAGCAAGAGCATCTACTTTGGCATCTTGATTTCCAAAACGAGGAAACTCTTTTTCTACTTGATATCCAGTGATAAATCCTTCTTCATTGCGAACCACTTTTACCCCACCATAACGAATAGCAGATAAAGAATCAGCAACCGTAGCTAGGCCCGTCACACCAAAAGACATTTTTCTTTCTACTACCGTATCTAAAAAAGCCATGGGAGCAGATTCATATCCATATTTATCTTGCATATAGTGAACAATACTTAACGCATCTACATAAACACGAATAAAATGATTCATAATCGTTAAGAAATTTTGAATAACTTCTTTATAACTTAATTTATCCCCTGTTATTTCTGGAATACCATCCACCATCACTTCATGAGTAAGTTCATCTTTCCCGCCATGAATAGCATAAAGGAGTGCTTTTGGTAAATTGATACTAGCGCCATAATAAACCATTTGACTACCTAGTTTAACAGGAGAAGAACAACCCGTAATAGCATAATCTCTTCCATAGATAGGACGGATAAGATCATCATTTACAAATTGAATGACATGCGTATCCATCACTAACTTTGTTGTATACTTCTTAAACGTTTCTGGTAGATTTTCTGACCATAAAATGACAAAATTAGGTTCTGGGGAAGAGTCCAAATTCTTTAAAGTATTTAAGAACCGATAAGTCGTCTTTGTTACAAAAGATTTTTTATCATCGCACATTCCCCCAAGCGATTCTGTTACCCAAGAAGGATCTCCTATTAAAGTATCGCGATAATCATTTTTTCTTAAATGACGAACAAGACGAAGTTTGATAACTAACTGATCAATTAGTTCTTGAGCTCCCTCTTCTGTCAAAACGCCTTGCGCTAAGTCTCTTTCCATATAAATATCTAAGAAAGTAGCATTACGGCCAAAAGAATTAATTGCACCATTATTCTGCTTAATAGTAGCTAAATAGGCAAAATATAGCCACTGGATAGCTTCTTTCGCATTCGAAGCAGGTCTTGAAATATCCACTCCATACCGACTAGCCATCCATTTGATATCTTCTAAAGCCTTAATTTGTTCTTGTACTTCTTCTCTTGTTCGAATCATCGCAAAATTCATAGGCTTTGTTAGTTTTTGTAAATCTTTTTTCTTTCTTTTAATGAGATAATCGACTCCATAAAGGGCAAGCCGGCGATAATCCCCTAATATTTTTCCTCTTCCATACTCTTCTGGAAGAGAAGAAAGTACCCCCGCTTTTCGATACTTTAACATCTCATCAGAATAGGTATCTAAAATTCCCTCTTGATAGGTCTTATGATATTCTAAGAATTTCTCTTCAATTTCTTTATCCATCGAATACCCATAAGAACTTAGAGCATTTTTAATAGTGTCAATACCACCAAAAGGATTCATAATTCTCTTTAATGGTTCATCCGTTTGAAGTCCCACAACAACTTCATTTTTTTTATCAATATAACCTGCATCAAAATTATCAATTCCAGCAATCGTATGGGTGTCAACATCTAATACTTTCGTAATGGCTTCTTTATCCAATAGTTTTTGACAACGACTCCACAACTTTGATGTCTTTTTAGAACTTTTTACTAAGAACTTATCGTTTCCTGTATATTCTTGATAATTATTTATAATAAAGTCTTCGACATTGATTTTTTTCTTCCATGTCTCGCCTTGAAACCC